>JABGPX010000693.1 GCA_018644745.1 Spirochaetales bacterium | reverse complement strand
ATGGCGAAAGAGAACGGCAGGAACAGAGTGGTGCCCTGCCCGGAGGAAGCATAAGTGAAAAAGTCATCAATCTCTGCACTCTCCCGTAAAAACGCCATTGTGGCAAATATAATTGAGGCATTGGATACCAGAAAAAGCTTTATGGTGCTGGGTCACAAAAACCCTGACGAGGATTGTATCGCCTCCATGGTCGCATTTGCTCTTTTGGTCACAAAGTTTGAGAAAGAGGCATGTATCTGTACCGACGGAGACATCCACGAGCATTTCAGCTATTTGCTCAACATCTGCACTCACAATTCTATCGATCTCATTGACGGGAGCGGGAATCTTCCGCCCGGGATTGATACGGTGGCCATTTGCGACACGCCCAAGCCTGATATGATCTATTTTGGCGGCTTTGCTCAATCGCTCATGACAGAAAAGGATATTGTAAAAATCGAAATAGATCATCATCTGCAGGCCGACAGCGCGTACAGCGGAGATCCGGATTACGCACTAGTAGATGAGGCTTCATCGGCAAGCGAATTGGTCGGCTTAGTCGCTCTGAAGCTGTGCGGCAGAGAAGATCTGCTGGAAAAATATAATATTACCGATCTGTTCTCCCGCAACCTGGTGCTGGCGATTCTTACGGGAATAATCGGCGACTCTAAAATGGGTAAATACTTGAAAAGCAAACGGGAAAAGCGGTTCTACCGAATGTTCTCGTCCATGTTCAACGAGCTGCTTTTTAACGCGACGACAAAATCTACAAACTTCTCTAACAAGGATGAGGTATTTAGCGAACTCGGTAGACTTTCGGAAAGTGAGGCCAAATGTTACTCGTATTTTTTAGATAAAAGGCAAACCCTTGGGCATACCGGCTATGTGGTGCTCAATGAGGCAGAATCCGCCGAGCTTCACAGCAGCTTTGACAGCGATACGATTATTTCTGTCTCACGTTCGATAGCCGACGTGCTGGCCGAAGGCGTTGGATTCCTGAGCCTTGTTGTTTTCTACGACAACAATGACGTATCGGATCTGGTGCAGTTCCGTATGCGCCGCAGCCAGAGTTTCACGAGTTACGATCTAAGGAAAATACTCGAAGTCTTTTCCATCGAAAACGGGGGCGGTCATGAAGGAGCAATTGGCTTCAGGATCCCCCGGACCGGCATTCCCGACATCGGGGTATACACAAGAAACCTGCTCGAAGGAATTGAAACAGAAATCGCATGGCCGGCGGCGAAATGAGAGCGGCGTTTCTCAGCGGGATACGTGATCTAAAACTGAAAGAAACCGAGCTTCCAGGCCAAGAAAACGACCATGTACTGATCAAAATTGCCGCAAACGGCATATGCGGATCTGACATACATTTTTATGAAGATGGAAAACTTGGTCCCTTTGTCGTTGATCAACCGTATATCCCGGGTCATGAAGCGTCAGGGGTTGTAGTATCAGGTCCAGTCGGCAAAGCTCCGCAACCGGGGCAGCGCGTCGCAATTGAGCCGGGAATACCATGCCGCACATGCTCGCTGTGCAAGAGCGGAAGATATAATCTTTGCACGGATGTGCGTTTCCTTTCCGCTCCTCCGGAAAACGGCACATTTGCCGACTTTGTTTCAATACCGTGGGATTTCGCCCATCCCCTTCCTGATTCGATAAATGATGAAACCGGAGCTTTTGTTGAACCGGTTTCGGTCGCCATACAGGCCTGCGAACGCGGTGGTCTCACGGCGGGCAATACGGTACTCATTGTAGGCGCCGGACCGATCGGCCTCGTCCTGGCGCTGGTCACCCGCGCCTATGGCGCGTCACGTGTTTACATAGTGGATGTGCAGAATAATCGCCTTAGGCTGGCAAAAGAGATTGGTGCCGATAGAGTATTCAACCCGGCCGACGAAGATCTGGTAAGCGCATGCGGTGAAGCGACCAACGGCGGCGCGGATATTGTATTTGATACCAGCGGATCATCCACCGCCGCCGCCGGAACACCTCTCCTGGCCGCGAGAGGCGGCAGGGTTGTGCTGGTCGGCTGGCCGGAGCGCGGCTCCTTCGAGTTTCCGGTGGAAATAATACTGGAAAAGGAGCTCGATATTCGCGGAGTAAACAGGTACTGCAACACCTACTCGAAGGCAATTTCTATCCTTGGTGAGTTAAACATCGACAAGCTCATCAGTCATCGATTTCCATTCGAAGACGTGGCCGAGGCTTTTCGATTTACCTCCGCAAATAGAAATGAAACCGTCAAAGTAATGGTTTCCCACGGTGCCGGTTCTTAGCCGATTATTCCTCGTCCTTTGAGTCAGGCTTTCCGCTAAAAATGTTCCCGAAAATGTCCTCTGCCTGCTTACCCGCAGCTTTGCCGGCGCTCTCGAAGAGACTACCGAGCTTTGAAAGGGTGACGTTCAGCGGATCTTTGGACTGAGCCATATCTTCGCGGTAATTCTTTACAGCTTCTTCAAACTCCAGACGTGGATCGTCAGATTCATCGCGTCTGCGATATTCACCGCCGATTATCGTGTCATAGGCTCCCGAGTCCTTCCACACTTTGAGTTCTTTGAGCCTGACAACGTGAAATGGATGGGTTTGAAAAAGAGTATTCAGCAGTTTATACACGCTGTCCAGCATATCTCCGCCTGCTTCGTATTCAGCGGCCTGAGCTAGCGAATCCTCCAATACCATTTCCCCATCGGCTCCGCCGGCCAGCGTCATGAGCAGAGACATTACCGCGGTATCATCCTGAACCGCCAGCAGACTTGCCCGGTCGGCGCTGAGCTCGCTTTTACGGTCCCACTCTCGAAGTGCTGCTATAATGCCGAGCAGCGCGATCCTGGCGACCGGCACGGCGACGCTAACCATTTGAAGCAGCAATCCGAGAAGGGTCTTATAAAGCACATGACCGCTCATGATGTGAGCAAGCTCATGGGCAAGAACCGCCAACAGGGCCTTATCATCAAGAGATTTCACGAGAGAGCTGTTTAGTGTAACAAAGGGTTTATCAGTACCGACCGCTCCGGCGTTGAGGATCGGGCTCTGATTTACAAAGACTTCCGGCACATCCGGCCAGTCGAGGATATAACACGCATCCTGCATGAGCCTGTGTACCCGCGGGAACTGACGTTCATTCACCCGAACCGCCGATGCCATTGAAATGAGCCGAAGGGCTTTTTCCGTCGTATAACCCATGAGGCTCTTTATTGTAATATCAAGCGCGGGAACTTGTTTGAGGGCTACCAAAGCTGCCCGGTCGGCAGGATGTTCCCAACTGCGTGCGCTTATTTTGTCGAGACGTTTCTTTTCTTATTTATCCATATATCGAAGTGTATAAGTACAGCCGCAGGATATCAACCGCAGAAAGTATACCTCAAGTCGAGCTACTTCATTTAAGCAATCTCTTACGGTTATACTGCTACCAACGATGCGGAACCGACCATGTATACTCACGCTTCTTTTACTCTCCATCTTCTCTCTATTTCGGCTTAGCGCGGAAACCGCCATCGAAGTAGATACGGTGATAGGCTTCAGCGGTCTGATAAAACCCGGGCGTTGGAATCCTGTGCAGATCAGTGTTTATAATCCAGGGAAGGACGTTGAAGGAGAAATTGCCGTGGAGGTAATGCAAGGTACCGCTTACCGGACGGAGAAAACTCATGTATACAGGCGAAAGGTAGTCCTGCCTTCACGGTCGAGAAAGCGATACAGCTTCGCCGTCCCTATCTCGAGTCCGGGAGTGCCGATTTCAGTTCAGATAACAGCAGGGACCGAGGTGCTCTTTACCGCCGAATACAGCCTTTTAGGCAAGATAATCGACTCTCCGCTTATGCTGGCCTTGAGCAGATCTTCATCATTCGATTTCCTGATGCAATTATCAGACATAATAGTCACCTACCCTCACGCCGAAAGCCTTCCCGCACGCTGGGATGCGTATGACGCCGTGGATTTTGTGTCCTTTCATAATGCTGATCTGGGCAAAATCAGCGAGGCTCAATCGACGGCTCTGCTCCAATGGGTAGAAGATGGCGGCACCCTATTTATCTCAGGGGGAATCCACCTTACCAGACAGCTGGAATCGCTATCCGGATTATTTCCGGTCACTGTCATGGGCCTGGCGCGTGTCCCTGTTCTTGATGACATAGAGAACGCCTTTGAGGTGAACATGCCCTGGTCCGACGAGATTGTCGTTTCGATGAGCATGGTGAAAGGAGGCGTCGTAATTGCGCGGGCGGGTAAAGTTCCTCTTCTCGTCGAGGAGCAAAGAGGTAACGGAAGAATCTTTTTCTTCGCGGGGGATATCGGTGTGCTTCCGTTCTCCGACATCAGTTTCAAGACAGCTCTCTGGGACTATATTGAATCACAGGCCTCTTTCCGGCCAAAGGTTCAAAGCCCGGGCAGAATATTCGAAGACTCCGCCTTGCCGGGTTTGATAGATCTGCAGCAGGACAGAGGATACTCGAGAAGAGTGCTTCTGGGATTCCTGACAGTGTATCTTCTCGGGGTTTATATTTTTGTCCTTCGGCGATCCGGCCGGCCGATGCGGCGATGGATCGCCGGGTTATGCGTAAGCACGCTGTTAACTACCGGTGCATATCTGATGTTCAGCCGAAACCTACTCCGGAGCGACTATCTCATGGTTGATCGTACGACTATTTCGGCCGGTCTCAACAGAAACTTCGCAGAGGCACAGAAAGATATTGTCCTGGTCTCTCTTTCGGAGTCGATGTACTCTATCAAAGTAAACCGGCCCGACACGATGGTACTGGATAGAGGGCAGGCGCGAACGTCCATTCATGAAGACCGGAATCTTGCCATAGAGAATATTGAGGTTTATGCGTGGGGCCGCCAAAGTTACAGATTCCTTGCCAAGGTCCCGTTCACCCTAACCGGACATCTGGTAAGAAAAGGAGACACGCTTGAGTTATTGGTTGAGAACTCGAGCGGTTCTACGATACAGGATACTATCCTGTTCTATCGGGGTGAAGTTTTCTTCGCTGAAACATTGAGTCCTGGCGAACAGCTCAAAATGAACCTCAATTTTTTAAGCAGCCCGATGGCTGACTCTCTTAACGCCCTGGATGAAAGTGATTTCGAAGACCGACCTGCTAGATTTCTGGTTCTCAAGAGCTTAATGGAGGAAAACTATTTCATCGAGGCGATGGAAGCAGGATCGGTCATCCTGCTCGGATGGTTATCGGACCCTTTTTTCAACGCGGAAACCAGCGGTAAATTCTTAAGCAGCCGAGAGGTGAATATTCTTTTTACGGAAATCGATCTGGAAAAGGAGGGAATCAATGCTCAGCCTTAATCCTTTTCTCGCCGAAAGGCTCCGGGACCATTTCGCGGATAAACGAACTCTCAGATCCTACAAGATTTATACTGCCTCGCTCTGTGTTATCATCTTTGCAACCTGGCCATCAAACCCAATAAGCTATTATCTGCAGTTCAGCAGTAAACCGATCACTCTGGCAACCACATTCATGGTAATGTTCCTGTTCGTGATTGTGCTCTCAATGGCGGAAGAGTATTCACGAAGCAGTTCCAGAAATTCCCTCGCTGACTGGATTGTGTTTTCGCCGGTACATATCGGCCGGGTATTATGGGGGCGTTTCCAATTCTTCATACTACACTCGGCATTCCTCCTGATTCTTCCGGCACCGCTAATCCTGACCGCAGCCGCGGCGTCCGGGTTACTCATAAAAGATATCCTTGCCGCCGGCAGCGTCGTGCTCATGTTCTGTGTTTTTACCAAGGTTCTCATCCTCATGCTCGAATTAATTTTCAGGCGCATGTATATGAGGACTGTATGCATGTGCCTTTTCCTCATTTTCGCCGTGCTACTCAGCGCGCGGTATTCTCCGGCAGCGAACCCCATCCTTGCTGTCCAACTGCTCATCGGTAAGTCGAGTCGGTCCGGGGATGCGCTATTCTTCACCTGGACTGATACATTAGTTCTGTATGGAACGGCTATGATAGCGGCCTGGGCGGTTTCTACATACAAACTAATCCGCCTGCGAAAAGAAGCGGAGGTTTCGAGGTGAATTACCTGGAGGATTTCGCGGCACAACTACGGCGAAGAGCCCGCGTACAGGTCTTTGTCGACTGGCTGGCGTCTTCGTTGATCCCAGCCTTCGTGTCAGGCATCATATTCTCCACCGCTGTTTTTTTTATTCCATATATTCTCCACCCTGCCTATGTCGTATGGGGATCGATC
>JABGPX010000687.1 GCA_018644745.1 Spirochaetales bacterium | reverse complement strand
CAATCAATCGCTTCATTCGACGCGAAAGCTCGTGCCGTTGGGGTATCGCATACGGCGGCTTTTTACCAGGGCGGACACGCGAATCCGGAACTTGATCTTTTTGACGAGGTAATGTTCGGTTTTTTTGACATGCACCTAAAATAGTCAGGCTACCGTTGCTCATAGCAACCGTGCTCAACCACTGATTAATATTAGATTAATCCGCACAATCCACCCGCCCTTATCCTGGCTTGGAGAAGGCGGGTTTTAGCTTCCCATAACATCTTATTCTGTCTACTTGCCAATCTTGGGTTTTCTGAGTGTTATCCATCGCGTTCCTTAACCTGGACGATCTAATCAATCATTACCACAGAGTCTTTCTCTAAATGTATACGTACGTCTGTATGTTGAAATACGTACGTAAAAATGTTATACTTTTTGTATGGAAGCTATAAGCGCCACGAAATTACGACAGAACTTGTATAATATCCTCGATTCGGTAATTGATACGGGGATACCGGTAGAAATCGAACGCAAAGGACAATTACTCAAGATCATACCAGAGAAAACAGTGTCAAAATGGGATCGGCTGGAGAAGCATCAAGTGGTCAATGGAGATCCCGAGGATTTGGTGCATGTGGATTGGTCGGATGAATGGAAGGGTGATGATCTATCTTGATACCCACGTGGTTGTTTGGCTCTATCAAAAAGATAGGGAGCGATTCTCGCCGGTGGCGTTGGATTTGATAGAGAGTCGAGATCTGCTTATCTCACCAATGGTAATGCTCGAATTGGAATACCTATTCGAGACTGACAGAATCAGCGCCAAAGCCATAGAGATATATGACAATCTTCATGACGTAATAATGCTGGATACCTGCTCTAAGTCATTTACTCAAGTTGCTAAAAAGGCAATTACAATGAAGTGGACAAGAGATCCCTTTGACCGGCTAATTACTTCTCAGGCTGCAATAGACGAATCAATGCTTCTTACTAAGGACTCCACCATTCATACTTATTACGCTAATGCGGTTTGGTAGATCCGGGCCTAATCCTTATTTGATGAAGCTTTCAGTCCGGCAATCTCGGCAAAGAGATCGGTTATTACCGGCAGGCCGTAATCCTTGAAATTAGCCTTGTGTTCCCAGAACTCGCGAAGGTCGCCGCGGCCCTCCCGCTCATAATTCAGAATCTTTATCATCATCTGGACCTTGTCCAATCCTCGAACCAGTCGGCCTTCCTGAGTAGCCGCTTCCTCGAATTCCCGGTGCAGACCTTTTAGACTTTCCGCCTGATCAGCAAAGAGGGACGTATATATCTCGTTTTCCGTTTCAGATTTTGCAGCTTTGAAATTGGCGTTTCCTGCCGGCATGGGAATATCCATGGTGAAGGATTCCTGCAGATCGTGAACGATCGCGATTCTCACCGCTTTTGCCGAGTCGAACTCATCCGGATGCTCCTCGCATACCAGGAGAGTAAGCAAAGCCAGGCCGTGGCTGTGAGCAGCGACACTTTCCGGTTCGGTTACTCCGCGCAAGAGGTAGCCGGCCCGGGGGACTCGGTCGAGGGGATGGATTTTAGTCATCAATTCAATGATTTTTTTAACTGACATACAAAGCTCCTGCTAAACGTTGCAGATATCGAAGGCAACTTTCAGTGCCGCGAGGATATCCCCTTTTGGAAATACCTCATGCGCCACGTAACCGCCATAGGGCAGGGCGCTTATCGCCCCGCTGATTCCCCGATAGTTGAGCTCCTGTTGATCGTCCATATCATTACGTCCGGGATTTCCGGCGGTGTGGAAGTGAGCGATCGAGCTGATGTTGTCGGTTATTGTTCTAATCAGATCACCTTCCATAATCTGCATATGATAGATGTCGTAGAGTAGCTTCACTCTCGAGCTATTCACCTTGCTGATGACTTCTACGCCCCAGGAGGTATGGTCGCACTCATAACCCGGGTGATCAATCTTCGAGTTCAGCAGCTCGAGGATGAGATAAACACCCTTTTCTTCGGCGTAGGGAGCCACCCTTTTTAAACCTTCAGCGATGATGGTTATGCTTTCATCCCGCGGTATCCCCTCCCGGACATTGCCGGAAAAGCAGATTAAGTTTCGGATACGGTTCGCAGCAGCCATGTCTATGCTTTTTGAGAGTTCATCTTCGATTCGAGAGTGATTGTTCGGATTGTTGAGCCCGTCACCAAGGGTCTCGTGGCCGGCCATGCTGCTGAATGCAAGGCCATGGCGATTTGACAGCTCGCAGATTTCACCAAAATTATCATCCGGTTGCCAGATTTCTATGGCTTGATAGCCAATTGCTTTTATCTCTCCAAAAAAAGTATCCCGGGGCATTTCGGTTTTGAATGCCGGCAGGCATACGCTTTGTTTTATTGCCATCTTTATTTCTCCTTGTTACTGTCGCCGAGAACATAGAGGAATTTCTTCACGATATTAAAACGACGCCTTTACCACGTTCTCCGGTGTTCCGGATATGAAAAGGCGCAGGTTTTCTACCGCTGTATCCATCAGGCGTGCCCGTGACTCTTTCGGTGCCCAGGCTATGTGGGGAGTCAGGATGGTGTTCGGCGCATTTATGAGAGGATTGTCCTGCTTTATCGGCTCGGTTGAAACTACATCCGCCGCGAACGCCCCTACTTTCCCGTTTTCCAGGGCCTTGCGCATATCCTCTTCAACAACGAGCCCTCCCCGGGAAGTATTTATGATGAATACTCCGTCTTTCATTTTTTCGATATTGGCGCTGTTGATTAAACCCGCCGTACTGTCGAACAAAGGGCAATGAAGGGAAATTACATCCGACTCGGCGAATAGAGTTGCCAGTGTCGCAGGAGAGACTCCATCGCCAGGTTCATTGATTGGGAATGCGTCGTAGGCCAGAACTCTCATGCCAAAGGCCCTGGCAATGGCGCTGACCGCACGGCCGATCCGCCCAAACCCGATAATGCCCATGGTTTTATCGGCCAATTCTACAAGCGGGTATTTCCAGAAACTCCAGTCCTGGTTATTGGTCCATTCGCCGTCCTTTACCGCGATATTGTGAGCCCACGCGTGGTGGCATATTTCCAGGAGCAGCGCAAAGGTCATTTGGGCAACCGCGGTTGTTCCGTAAATGGGAACATTGGTAACGGTAATACCCAAATCTGCCGCCGCGGCGACGTCCACTACGTTATAGCCGGTTGCCAGCACGCCGATAAACTTCACCTGTGGGTTAGCTTTCAGTGTTTCAGCGCTCAACGGTGTTTTGTTGGTGAATAGTATGGATGCGTTTTCAATTCTGCTGAGAATCTGATCCGCCGGTGTTCGATTGTATATGGTCACTTCCCCGAGACTTTCCAGTTTTTCCCAGCTTAAATCTCCGGGATTCAATGTATAACCGTCTAGTACAACTATTTTCATGATTCCTCCACTCCTTTTTATACCTTAGCTTTTCCCTTGCGGATAGTCTTTGCGGCACAACGAAAACTCCTTTGTTGACACCCCCATTTACGCCTCTGTATAGTGAGTCAGATTATGGAACTATTCCAGTCGATTGAAGAACGGCGCACTATTAGGAAATTCCTCGATAAGCAGGTGGATCCGGATGTGGTTCATGAAATTATTCGTCTTGGTACCCTCGCCCCGACAGCGTGCAATAGGCAGGGCTGGCGGTTTATCATTTTTGATAATAAAGATGAAATGAGGAAATTGGTAACTCTGAAAGGCGGTGCGAAATTCATCCCCGATGCCCCCGTGGGCATTATGGTGCTTTACCACAAGTATTCAATTAACCCATTCTATGAGGACAACGCTGAAAGCGGTTCGGCCTGTATTCAGAACATGCTTCTTGCGGCTTCCCATTACGGACTGGGCGGGTGCTGGGTGAATAACCTTCCCCCGAAGCCGTATCTTCACCGAGTTTTCAAAATACCAAAGCAATACGACATAATAGCCTATGTTGCTCTCGGTTATCCGGTGAAGAAGCTCAAACCCGTAAGGCGCAAATACGCTTCGGTCGACGAACTCATCTCATATAATCATTTCCACGCGGATACCGAGATAGAAGAGCGAAAGCCTCGATCCGCGATTGGCATGTCTTTTGTTCTGGTCTCGGCTTTTCTCGTTTCCAAACTTCCTACATTCCTGCAGCGGCTGCTGCCGTCCAAGTTGTCCTCGAATCTCAGGAAACTGGTGAAGATTGATCATCCTTTCCCTGAGGAATATGACAATCTTTCGATGGTCGAATATCAGGATGGCCATAAAAAGCCATAGAGTCTTATGGATCTTGTTGCTCTTGAAGACAGAAAAATATCTCCATATACCGGATGGACCCACGACCATTGGCACGAAATTATGGTGCTGCTCGTTCGCGGATTCTTTCGCTATTCGACCCCCGGAGGCGCGGGAATCGTGTATCCGGGCACTCATGAAAGCATATGGAGTAAGAACTCGGAGCGGATGGAGGGCTTCGCCCGGAGTTTTTTCCTTTCCGCGCCATTCCTTATGCACAGTGCTGAAGGAGTTATTCAGTTAGAATCGGAAACTCTAAATGTTGCCGAATTTTACCGGAAGGGCATTATGCACGGCACCGATCCAAAACATCCGGAATACTGGGGCGGGATCAGGAGTTTTTCCCAGACTATTGTCGAAGGTGCAGCGTTGGCGCTGAACATGTATTTTTCAAAACGATTGGTCTGGGACGCTTTGTCAGTATCTGAACAACGGAATGCGGCAGAGTACCTGCTGGCTGTTGCCAGATGCAAAACCTATCGAAATAACTGGATGCTTTTTCGCGCGATTATTTACGCTGTGCTCAAGGCTTTTGGTAAACCTCATGATGAGGGAGCGATGAACCGGCTCGCGGGCCGATCCGCCGACCTGTATGTTGCCAATGGATGGTATTCCGACGGGCGTGAACGCAGCTTTGATTACTACAACGCATGGGTTATGCATCCTTATCTTCTTTTCTGGTGTGACATAAATCCCGATACGAAACCGGACTTTTTTGCGATGTGCAAGGAGCGGATGAACATATTCACGTCCCACTTGATGCATTTCTTTGCCGCTGACGGCAGCTATCCGGCATACGGGAGATCACTTATTTACCGAACCGGAGTGGTATCCGCTTTTTCAGCGGCCGAGTATTTTGCCTGTTCGGCTCTGTCCCCCGGTGAAGCACGGCGGATCTGCAGCGGGAATCTGAAGTATTTCTGGGAACGCGGCGCTATTGAAGAGGAGGGCTATTTTACTCTCGGTTATCACTCTTCATTGCCCGAAGTGGCGGAGTATTATTCTTGCCATCAATCTCCACTTTGGGCGGCGAAAGCCTGGTGGTCTTTCCTTTTTACCAAAGAGCATCCATTCTGGCAAAGTGCCGAAGAGCCGCTGCCGGTTGAGACGAAGGATTACACACGGGATATAACCGACACCGGTATGCTGGTCGTCGGAAGCAAAGACAGCGGCCAAGTCATGCTTAGTTCGGTTAATCAAAACTCCTATATAGAAAAGAAATACTCTAATCTCTACGTATTGAGCCACTTCGGCATGCTCGTAAGCCGGAACGGTTATTCGTGGCCCTTTGATAACTCGGTTTGTACCGAGAGTACGAAAGGCCAGTACAATCTGGGCCGGGCGAGATCTGAGCTCATAATGTCAGGCAGCGGATTCTCGATTTTTGGCCGACGGCTGGGTGATGTCTGGCCTCCGCGGGTAGCATATACATGCCTGATCTTCAAGGGTGAGGCGGTGGTGCGGATACATACTACCGATTTTCGAAAACCCGGCAGATTCTTTGAAGGCGGAGTGGCTTTAGCGTACGAGGACAAGGTGTTTACGGTCAAGACGGAAAAGAACTGGATTGAGATGAACTCCGGAGAACAGCGAGTTTTCCTTCAAAGCATATACGGATGGGAGAGCCCACCCGGAACTATGGAGTGGAACTACGGAACCTTCGGCAACAGCATTAACGGCCGATATGCAGCCTATCCATATCTTAGTACCGCCGAGCCGGTAAGAGGAAGAAAAGTTTTTATCTCTCTGTGTGTTGCTCGGCCTGAAGGGAAATCACTTCCCAACATGGATTCGTTCGTCTCCGTCGTGAGCTGTGAAAACGGTGTGGTGGAACTGGAATTCCACGATGGCGAGAGAGTTATCCTGCAGCCGGTTGAAGTTCAGGATATTAAGCGGAAGTTGGGCGGAGTCGATATATCAGGGCCCGTTCGATTCGCCAGAATAGTTCCAGGTG
>JABGPX010000329.1 GCA_018644745.1 Spirochaetales bacterium | reverse complement strand
GAGGAGAAGTTCTACGGCCTCGGGCAGAGGCAGCACGGTTATCTGAACCAGAAGGGCTGCACGATGGACCTGATGCACCGCAACAGCGAGGTTTCCATTCCATTTATGATTTCCAGCAAAGGTTATGGCTTTCTTTGGAATCATCCCGGACTTGGGAGGGTTGCACTTGGACGCAACGATACAAGATGGACTGCCGATCAGGCGCATCAACTCGACTACTATATCGTGATCGACGATACGCCGGGAGACATTATTCAGCGCTACGCCGAAGTCACCGGAAAACCGAGTGAGTTCCCGGAATGGGGCAGCGGCTTCTGGCAGTGCAAGCTGCGCTACAAAACGCAGGAAGAACTGCTTGAAGTCGCCCGCGAGTACCACCGGCGTGAACTGCCGGTCTCCGTTATGGTAATTGACTTCCATCATTGGGATAAATCCGGCGACTGGAGCCTAGATCCCAGTTGCTGGCCCAATCCGAAAGCTATGGTAGAGGAACTGAAGTCGATGGGTATGGAGTGCATGGTCTCGGTATGGCCGACGGTCGATCATGAGTGCGGGAACTTTGAGTCCATGAAAAATCATGGACTGCTTCTCCGCAACGAACGGGGAATGCCGCTGCAGAACGGAGCGTCGGTTGAATCGTTTTACGACGCAACCCATCCCGAAGCAAGGAAGTATCTATGGGAGCAGATCCGGAAGGGTTATGTAAACCATGGTATCAGGCTGTTCTGGCTCGACACGATGGAGCCGGAAATTATTCCGCTCGAGTACGACAATACCCGCTTTTATTTAGGAAATGGAAATGAAGTTGCCGGGGTGTATCCGAAGTTACATCAGCAGGCCTTCTTTGAAGGTCTTAAATCCGCGGGTGAAAAAGCGCCGATGACGTTGGGCCGCTCCGCCTGGGTCGGCAGCCAGTCGTACGGCGCGGCGGTATGGTCGGCGGATATTCCGTCGACATTTGATTCTCTCCGGCGCCAGATTGCCGGCGGATTGAATATCGTGTGCAGCGGTATTCCATACTGGACGACCGACATCGGTGGTTTCCACGGGGGTGACATCGATGACCCCGGCTTCCGCGAGCTCATTACCCGCTGGTTCCAGTACGGAGTGTTCTGTCCCATCATGCGTATACATGGTGTCAGGCGGCAGGCGTCGCGGGTGCAATCCGCTGATGCGATCGGAAAAGCCGATCCACATCATCCAAATGTGGCAAATGAAGTATGGTCATACGGTGAAGAGACATGTGAGATTCTGAGCGATCAGATCCAACTCCGTGAACGCCTGCGGCCGTACATCATGGAGCAGGCGAAGCTTGCCGAAGATACCGGCATCGGACCCATGCGCCCGGTGTTTATTAATTTCCCTGAAGACGTAAAATGCTGGGACATCGAGGACCAGTTCATGTTTGGTCCGGACATCCTGGTATCTCCGATCGTCACGGCCGGTGCCCGGTCGCGCAGTGTCTATCTGCCCGCGGGAATTCAGTGGAAGGATGCCTGGACAGGCCAGGAATATAGCGGCGGCATCACGATTGAAGCGGATGCACCAATTGATCGGATTCCGGTCTATATCCGCGCGGGTAGTTCGGTCAAGCTAAGGGATTAAGCCGGTGGGCATGATTTTCTCCAGTATCGGTTAAGAGACAAATCTCGAATTGTGACTCTCGCGCGGAAGTGTTACAATGCTTACGATGATTGCGAGAGTTATCACTAAACGAATATTACATGATACCGAAGCAGGCAGGGGCGACCTGGTATACTGGCTGTCTCAGTCACCCGAGAGCCGATGGAACGCGGTCGAATTCTTAAGGAAGCAGTTCTATGTTGAATATCCCGAGAGACTTCAGAGAGTTTATCGAGTTACTAAACAAAAATAGCGTGCGTTATCTGATCGTAGGCGGCTACGCCGTTGCATTCCATGGACTTCCCCGATCAACAGGCGATATAGATTTCTTTTTCGATCGATCTATCGCAAACGCCCGTTTAATAACGCATTGTTTGCAAGAATTTGGCTTTGATGAACTGGATATTACTCCCGATGAACTAACGAACCAGGAGAGGGTCATCCAGATTGGTTATCCTCCTCTAAGAATCGATTTGCTTTCCTCTATTGACGGGGTAGGATTCGATGAAGCCTGGATGGGCAAGATCGAGGCTGAAATAGACGGGGTAACAGTACATGTTATCAGCCGTGAGCATCTAATAAAAAACAAGCGTATTTCCGGTAGAGGCCAGGACAAGGCTGATATCGATCGGCTGGAGACCGGCGAATAGTCGGCTTATATCTTTTTCAATTGAATATGACCTGCCGCAGATACCGGTATTACATTTATACCGCTGTGCAGTGTAATCCTTTCCTCGTGCACAACCGACCCCATACAGTCTGTTGCGGTTAAATCAAACTTTCCTCGATCCTCTTTGATGTCGAGCAGCAGGTCATTGGAATATGTGCCGTTTACCAATATCAATTCATCCGGAATCTGATTGTCCAAGACGAGGGGCAAACGCGAGTAGAAAGCCGCAACCGTTTTTGCGTCCTTTTCGGCTATTACCAGAGGGTAGGACATATTGGGGAACAACGGACGCAAATCACCCGATAATAAAACCTCTTGGTGTGTCCGCCAGAAGGTCAGGTAGCTGCGCAGCATTTGAGTGTGACGATCTGTCAGGTCGGTCATTTTGCGTGAAATTTGGGGAACACAGAATAGGGTATGGATTAACTGCATCGCGGCGCTTTCTACTGGGTCATCATCGTGCCAGGTAATCGGATCCGCGTGAGCCGCGGTATCACCGCATATCAAACGAACATCAATACCTCGGACACGATTGTCACCGATACTATTAGGGCAATCAACCGCGCGAAACATATTTCCGTATTTGCGCATCGCAGGTCCGACATAAGCCTGTCGAAATTCAATGAGGATCTCATCATTGACCGCATGCAGACGCCGCATCACGTCGTCTAACAGCCGGCACACTCCTTCACCTACGGAGTGACAATCACGACCCTCATCATGATTGTCCTCATCGTTTCCTCGACCGCGTATTGAGCCTATGAAATCCATTTTTATTCCGTCGATATTATATCTGCGAACAAAATTCTCATAGGTCTCGGCCAAGTAATTTCGTACTTCCGGAAATCGGGGATCCAGAGCGAACCATTTTGCTCCCTCTTTGCCTTCAAAGACCATATCTTTGAATTTTTGGTAAGCTTTCGATTCTAAACCGACAAAGGGCACTGAGAACCAGACCATGTACTTCATGCCGAGATCCTGCACGTGCTTAACATGGGCCGCGAAATCCGGGAATTTTATAGTGCTGACTTCCCAATCACCATTATTCTGATAACCAAAATCGAGCTGGTCCGTCTGCCAGCCGTCATCAAGAATAACCACATCCATACCATATTCTTTTGCCAACGCGCACTGTTTTTCTAAATCAGACGGGTCTACCTCTAGTTTATAGCTATACCAGCTTGATAATAACGGCATCCGCGCCGCGTCTGGTATTTTGCATGGCGCATACTCATCCATCTCTTGCCACCAGAGAGTTACATCTTTGAGCGCCTGATAATAAGGTATCCTCCTGAAATCAAAACGAAGGGTCACGGCATATTCCTTTACAGGATCTATTTTGCTGCCCTTAATGATAGCAGCAGATTCATAGAACTTGCCGTCGCCATATAACCCTCCCAGGACCGTATCGTGAACAGCATCCGATAGTGCGAAGCAGCAGGTGCTGATTCCTCCCAGATTATAAAGAGAATATACCGGCGCATGACGGTTCGCTCTGCTCTCAACTCTGTTTGCAGATGCTTCAGCGATATCAAGTGCCCGGTTATGCATGCACTGGGGATTCCATTTATAATGGAAATCAATAGACGGCAAATCCCATGTTAGTTCGAGGTCCGGCAACTGCGCCTTGGCATCGCTTCTCAGCCTTAAATCTACATAGAATATTCCTTTTACTTCATCTTCGTGACAACTGAGCTTCGCGGTAAAGGGTTCAATTCCGTCTTTCAGCGTAATCTCAATACCGTTGCAATGAGTTTTCATTATGTATTTCCCGTCATTATTCGGAATGTCTGCCCTGCCTAGGTCGCTCTAAATGTTGAGATGAGATCGGGTATCTCCTGCTTTCTTCCGCTGAAATGAACATAATCTCCTGAGTGGAGATCGAAAGAATACTCTTTGTCCCATTTCGCGGCGTAACGGACGGTTTCAACTATTGCGCTTCCGATGTATCGGATCTCATCATTTGTCATTGTCGGATGCAGTGAAACCCGTACCCAGCCCGGCTTTTCAGACAGGTCGCCGTTGTCGATGAGCGCGGTAATTTGCTCGCTCAATTTTTTCGTGATATGGAAGAGAATATGGCCGTAGGTACCTGCGCAGCTGCAGCCGCCTCTGGTCTGAATGCCGTAATGATCGTTCAGGAGCCGAACGATGAGGTTGTGATGAATGGATTCAACATAAAAAGAAAATACCGCGATTCTCGGGCTGTTTTTATTTTCCAGGAGTATGATTCCCGGTTCCTGACAGATTTCTTCAATAAATAGAGCTTTGATTTCTTCTTCCCGCTCATTCATCTGTCGAATCCCCATAACCTCTTTCAGCTTTATCGCAAGAGCGATGCGAATTGCTTGCAGAAATCCCGGAGTCCCGCCGTCCTCCCGCGCTTCGATATCATCTACATAACGGTGGGTGCCGAAAGGGGTTGTCCACTTGACCGTTCCTCCCCCGGGCAAATCGGGAGTTCCTTGCTTATAGAGGATGTTATTCATTACTAATACACCTGAAGTTCCGGGGCCGCCCAGGAATTTATGGGGGGAGAACATCACCGCGTCGAGCCGTTCATCCGGATCCGCCGGATGCATATCAATATCCACGTAGGGTGCGCTTGCGGCGAAGTCGACAAAGCAATATCCGCCGCCGCGATGGACAATTTTGGCCATTTCGCCAAAAGGTGTTATGATGCCCGTTACGTTCGAGCAAGCGGTAAACGCGCCGATCAGCAAAGGACATCCCCGATACTTCTCTACCATCTGCTCAAGCTGCTCGAGGTCGGGCAGCCCGGTTTCTTCAACCGGCGGCACAATCCTGATATCAACATCACATTCAGACCAGGTTATCTGATTTGAGTGGTGTTCCATGTGCGTGATCAGCACCATCGGTCTATTTCCCTTTTCTGTTTCGCCCTTGAGACTGTCAGGAACTCTCAGCCCGAGAAGCCGCTGAAGCTTGTTCACAGCTGCAGTCATACCAAAACCGGCGAGAAAAAGGCTGTCTGAGCTTCCCGCGTTTACGTGTTTCTTGATGGCATCCCGTGCGTCGTGATATGCCCGTGTCATAGCAGTGCCGGTTAGGGTCGACTCGGTGTGAGTATTCGCCACAAATGGCGCAACGGACTTACGCATGTGGTCTTCTATTGGTGCGTATAACCTGCCGGAAGCGATCCAATCCGCATAGATAATCGCAGATTTTGAACCATCAGAGAGCTCAATCTCCTGATCGATTCCGATGATTTGCTTTCTAAAGATCTCAAAGTGCTGTTCGAGAGTCATCTCAGTATCCCTGGCCTCAAGTGGGTGTATGCAGTGTGAGTATGAAAGAAGTTTATCAGAAATTCCGTCCGGAATCCAGCTGACTAGAGTACAGCGATGAGAATGTCCTTGAGTGTAGCTTTGCGGCGAGCGTTGTTTGATAGGGAGATCCGATTCTCTTTGCTTGTAAGAGCATTGCCGCAGGCGGCATAGTACCAGTCTCCTTTCCAGGGAGACAGTTTGATATTTATGCCGTTGAGCGTGATGCCGATTGTCTGCGGAGTGTCTACGCCGGATATTCTGATACGGATCTCGGCTGTGTTTTGTCCCTTTGATGAGCCGGGTACCGAGATAGCAACCTCAAAACTGTCACCACTGTATAATCGCTGAGGATGATCCGGGTCGATAGTCGGAATCGTCATAAGCTGCTCATAACTCAGAGGACCGCCGGCGGGTCGACCAATACCGCGGACGCAAGGGAAGAAATATCGGGGACCCGCTTCGAGGGCCGCGATGTCGTGAGCTTCCCTGAATATCGGATCATATGTATTAAACGCGTTGTACATGCTGATGCCTGATACACCGGCGGAAAGAGCTTGAAGGATACGGCCTCGAGCTGCCGGGTGAGAAGAGCGTAACGCGTTACCCTGCGGATCGCCCACTCTTGTTTCTTGGAGGCCC
>JABGPX010000684.1 GCA_018644745.1 Spirochaetales bacterium | reverse complement strand
CGATCGACTGTACCGACTGACCATTCCCGTTTTGCCGTGCGGGGAGCACCGCGGCAACAGTGAGATCTTTTAGCTGTTCTTCAATTCTTACCGTGCCGGTAAATTCAAAGGCGAGCAGTGCTGCAATTATGACTATATAGGCCACAGGTATGAGATAATACCTTCGGGGAATAGCGGTTTTCATCGATGGGCACCTCTATTTACTGCTACTTTGACCTGCAGCACATACGAAAAACCCCGATTCGATACGTGAGATCAGTCGGCAAAATAAAAATGTGGGTTTTTCGATGTGACCCGGTGTAATATGCTATCACTATCGGCGGCTTGTGAATAGATCACAGTTATGGTAAAAAACTCCTCGTGCGTCTATTATTTGTCCTTTTACTTTCAATTGCTCTGTTCTCGTGTTCAACGGCTATCGAGGATACAGGACCTGTTATCGAGGATACAGGACCTTTTGTCGAAACAGCTCCCGTGGAAGAGCCGGAGCAGGATATCCCCGTAGTTATTGAGCAAATTCCCGAAGAGAAAGATGTGTACACGACCATCAGCGCCGCCATGGTTGTTGGTGATATAGATGAGGCCATATCGGCGTACGAAAAAGCATATGCAAATGATCCGGCGAATACGGAAACTCGAATATTGCTGGTTAATCTCCTCATGGCCGCGGGTAGAATAGATGAGGCGAAAGCGGAAATCGAATCAATTCTATCCGAGGAACCGGAGAATGTAAACGGGCTTTATAATCTTAGCCTGATTCAAGGAATACAGAATCCTTCCGGAAAAAGCGAAAAGCAGGAGCAGACGCTGCTTCGGATTATCGAGCTCGATCCGGGCAATTCGCGGGCTCTCGCGTCCCTCGGGGAGATAAAACTCAGGAATAAAGAGCTGAAAAACGCAAGAGATTCTTTTGAGAAAAGTCTTGAAGCGGAGCCGGAAAATACGGTTGCCCTTATGGGATATGGAAATGTTCTGCTTCGGGAAGAAGACCCGGAAGCAGCGGAAGAGCAGTTCAGCAAAGTTCTGGACGAGAATCCGGAGTATATTTTCGCCTATGTCGATCGAAGCCGCGCAAAAATGGAGAAGGGAGACTACTCCGGTGCCGAGAAGGATCTGACTTCGGCGATCGAGCTCGATCCGAACCACTATTGGCATTATATTGATAGAGGCCGCGTGAGGCTTTTAGGGCTAAGCGACAGCACTGGTGCCCTGGAGGATTTCAATAGAGCAATCGAAATCGATCCGGATTACTTCTATGCTCACATCTATCGCGGCGGGATACTCGATCAGAAAGGGGAAAGAAAGCAGGCCATTGAAGATTATCTTTTAGTACTCGAAGCGCGGCACGATTATTACTATATATATGCGCCTCTCGGTGTGCTTCTTTATATGGAAGAACGCTGGGCTGACGCGCGCAGCTATTTTCAGCAAGCCTATGATTTTGAAAAGGAAGAGCATTTCTATGCTTTTCTCACAGCCCTTGCGTATCGAAAAGATGGGCTTGATGATGAGATGGAAGAGTATTTGAAGAAAGCGATTGTACTGTTTCCCCGGGATTCCCTCTATTACAAGATGGCCAGGATTTTCTTTGAGTCCAACTCCGAGGGTTTTGTTACCGGTGAAGTATCTCGAGAGCAGAATAATGATATGAAACAGAAGAATCTTTTTATATTGGCAACTCATAGTCTGCTGAATGGTCAGACTACTCTTGCGCAGACGTGGTTCCTTGAAGTGGAAGACAAGGCGTTTCCCTCATCTTTCGAGCGGCGTCTGGCAATTTGGGAGCTTGAAAAATATCGAAACGAAGGCAGTAAACAATGATCAGCGAAGAAACAGTAACGCGATTGAATATAAAGGATCGAGAATACATTCTCATCGGTACGGCTCATGTCTCCAAGGAAAGCGTCGACGAAGTTGAACAGCGCATTACCGAAGAGCGGCCGGACATGGTTTGCGTAGAAATTGACCAGACCAGATATAAATCCATGATGGAAGGTCAGGATTGGTCGAGTCTGAATATTTATCAAGTTCTCAAGGCCCGTAAAGGGTTTCTCCTCATCGCCAACCTGGTGCTCTCATCTTTTCAAAGAAGACTCGGTAAGGATCTCGGCGTATCTCCTGGAGAAGAGATGAAGAGGTCGATACAGGTGGCCGATTCCCTTGGAATTCCCTACAGTTTTTGCGATCGGGAAATCCACGTAACTCTCCGGAGAGCATGGAAGAAGTCAGGATTCTGGGGCAAGAATAAAATGCTGGCGGCCCTTCTGAGCTCGATTTTTACTAAGGAAAAAGTTACATCAGAAGAACTCGAAACATTGAAAGAGAAGAGTGCGATACAGGATATGATGGAAGAGCTGGCGAGCTACTTGCCTGCCGTAAAAAAGGTGCTCATCGATGAGCGGGATCAGTATCTGGCCACACGGATATTTCAATCGAGCGGAACCAGAGTTCTCGCGGTGCTTGGCGCAGGCCACATCAAAGGGGTTGTTCAATGGATCGAGAAGCTCGCCGATGGAAAAGCGGATGAGAATCTCGCCGAAATCGAGACAATCCCGCCGCCCTCTGTCCTTTCTAAGATCCTTCCATGGCTCCTGCCGGCGATCGTTGTCGGTATTATAGCTTTAGGTTTCCTTCGCTCAGGATGGCAAGAGGGTCTCGAAATGCTTTGGCTCTGGGTACTCGTCAATGGAACCCTTTCCGCTCTTGGAGCTCTCATCGCGCTTGCCCATCCGCTGACGATAGTGCTCTCGTTTTTAGCGGCGCCAATAACCTCCATGAATCCAACGATCGGTGTCGGAATTGTTGCCGGACTGCTCGAGGCGGTACTCAGAAAACCAAGGGTAAAGGATTTCGAATCGCTCCACGACGATATCGCGAGCTTCAAAGGTTTTTACCGAAACCGGTTCACCCACATCCTAATCGTCTTTTTCCTTGCCAGCGTGGGAAGCTCGATAGGCACTTTTATCGGTATTCCCTGGCTTACTTCCCTGCTGGCGTAGCAGAAACGAGCCGATCTTTCCCAAGAAAACCCTGCAGCACTTCAGGAACCAGGACGCTTCCGTCCTCCTGCTGGTGCTGTTCGACAATCGCCGGCATTATCCGGCTGGTGGCAAGGCCTGACGCGTTCAGCGAGTGAATAAACGCATTCTTCTTTGTTTGAGTTCTCTTTAAGCGAATATTTCCCCTGCGTGCCTGATATTCGTGGGCATTGGATATTGAACTAACCTCTTTATAGTCGTTCATGCTTGGAATCCAGACTTCGATATCGAAGGTCTTCGCCATCGCGGCGCTGCAGTCTTCTGCAGCGAGACGGCTGACCCGGTAGTGTAGCCCCAGCCCCTGCATAAGGCTCTCTGCCTTATTCACCAGTTCCTGGTATGCGGATTCCGAACCCTCCGGGCTGGTATATTGGAACATCTCGACCTTGTTAAACTGATGGCCGCGAATCATCCCCCGTTCCTGAGATCGGTAACTTCCTGCTTCTTTTCGATAGCATGGGGTATAGGCAAAATATTTCAGCGGGAGAGAATCTTCCGGGATAATCTCATCACGGTGATAATTGATAAGGGCCGTTTCAGAGGTCGGCAGGAGAAACTGATCCTGCTCTTTTTCCTCTTTCACCAGATGAAAGACATCGTCGGCGAATTTGGGAAACTGCCCAGCGCTGTAGCCGCACTCGTGGTTGAGGATATGCGGCGGAAGAATGAACTCGTATCCGTCCTTTCTGTGTTCGGCTATGAAATAGTTGAGAAGCGCCCATTCGAGGACCGCGCCGTCGCCTTTGTAGAGCCAGAAGCCATTGCCTCCGATCTTCACACCCCGGTCATAATCGATGAGACCAAGGCTTGTTACCAAATCTACGTGATTTTTCGTCTCGAAGGAAAAGACGGGTTTCTCTCCCCATGAGCTGATAATTTCGTTGTTTTCTTTCCCGCCGGCCGGTACGTCGTCTGCGGGGATGTTCGGCAAACCGTCCAGAAAGTCTTTTATAAGTCGGTCCACTTCACCGATTCGGGCATCTTTGGTTTTGATATCAGCCGAAACCTTCTTCATTTCACCGAGAAGATCCTGTACATCTTCGCCGGCCTTTTTCTTTCTTGGGATATCGCCGGAAACTTCGTTTCGACGTGCTTTAAATACATCGGTTTCGGCTATGAGACCACGGCGCTCTTCATCCCATGAAAGGAGTTCGGTAAAATCCACCGCCTTCATTCTTTTGAGCAATGCAGTTCGAACGCTCTCGGGATCATTTCTAATAAGATTTATATCGATCATCCTGGTCTCCTTTACTGGTGCTTAGTCTATCTGATTATGTGCCGACCGTGAATCGTTCGGCGAACAAGCCGGCCAGCCCCTCTTGAACATGGCGTATTTCGGAAAGAGCATTATCGAGCTTAATGAGAGAGCTTTCTTTCTCCCATCGTATTTTCAGCTCGATACTCTCTTCAGCGAGCGCTCTATCGCCAACGGTAATGCGAATAGGGATACCGATAAGGTCGGCATCGTTGAATTTGACACCTGCTCGCTCTTTTCGGTCGTCGTGGAGCACCGACCATCCCTCATCGATAAGCTTCCCGCATAAGGTATCGGCATGCGACGGGTCGGACGCAAGATCCACAATGTGGATTTGGAAGGGTGAGAGCTGAGGAGGCCAGATTATGCCGTAGTCGTCATGATATTCTTCAACTACACAGGCGAGCAGTCTGCCGATCCCTATTCCATATGATCCCATGTATACCGGTTTTTGGGCGCCCAAATCATCCAGATAAGTACATTTCATGGTATCGCTGTACCTCGTACCGAGCTGGAAAATATTACCTACTTCAACACCCCTGCTTGCGGTGAGACTGCCGCCGCACTTCGGACAGGGGAATCCATCTTCGGCGTATGCGATATCTGTAACCATGTCAGCCGTATAATCTCGGTCGAGATGTACATTCCGATAATGATAGTCCAGTTCGTTGGCTCCCGCCACCATGCTTACGCAGGGCTGAATGCTGTCATCGACGATTACCATCAGATCTTTCGCGCCGATCGGCGAACCGTAGCCCGGTTCCATGCCGCGGGATCTGATTTCTTCATCTGTTGCGGCCCGAATAGCCAACGCGTGCAGCGCGTTTGATAGCTTTATATCGTTTATTTCCAGGTCTCCTCGAATAATTGCCGCGACAAACCGTTCTTCGGTAATCTCGCCGGCGGCTACGGTGGCGATAATGAAAACCGCTTTCGCCAGCTCGCCGGGAGGTTTATCTAGAAACCGCGCAAGATCTTCAATGGTTTTCGTACCCGGCGTATGCACTTTTTCTAGTGCGGGTGCAAGTGCGGGTGCAAGTGCGGGTGCAAGCTCTGCCGCCGGAGTCGTATTTTTGTCAGTTTCCTGCACTTTATTGAATTGAGCGATCTGCCGGTTCGCCGCGTATGAACATTCCGGGCAGTGGAAGATTGTGTCCTCACCGATCTCGTTGAGATACATGTATTCATGAGCCTTCGATCCGCCCATCATTCCTAGATCTGAACCGACCGTTACTACCGGGAGTCCGCAGCGGCGGAATATTTCAAAGTATGCTTCATAATGGGCCTGATACTGACGGGCCATGCCGTCGGCATCGAGATCGAGAGTATAGCTGTCCTTCATCGTGAACTCTCGTACTCTGATAAGTCCCGCTCGCGGCCTCGGATCGTCCCGCCATTTCGTCTGTATATGATAGATCATGCAGGGAAGCTGGCGATATGAATGGATCTCGTTCCTCACTAGATCCGCCACCACCTCCTCGTGAGTCATAGCAAGCACCATGTCACGTCCGGATCGATCTTCGAATCGGCCCATCTCAGCGTCAATCTGATACCACCGCGCGCTTTCCTTCCAAATATCCGCTGGATTCACCACCGGCATAACTACTTCCTGACCGCCGATGCGATTCATCTCCTCCCGCACGATATTTTCGAGTTTCCTTATCGTTTTTACCGCAGGAGGAAGATAGGAATAAATTCCGGAAGCAAGCTGCCTGACAAATCCTCCGCGGAGGAGCAACTCGCTGCTTGCTGATTCCGAGGATTTGCCGGCTTTTCTTCTGGTGCGGCTAAAGAGACTGCTCATTCTCATTTCTATCGCTCCTTGGCTAACTATCTCGCGGTATATCCGCAGGGACATAAAAAAAGACCCCGTCGCACGGGGCCTTTCATTCAGGGGCTTATTTTTTTAAGCCCGCGCTTTGGCACCCATGCCGGTTA
>JABGPX010000679.1 GCA_018644745.1 Spirochaetales bacterium | reverse complement strand
TTCCCATTGCGAGCCCGAACAGGATCAGCGGAAAGATCGCATAGCGGCCGACATTAATAGCAAGCTCGGTAAGATAAGCGAAGAGATCAAATACGGATTCCTGACGAGGGAGAAAAATTCCAAGCAGCACGCCGACAATGCCGCCGACTAAGAGCTTTATCCAAATTTTCATGGGGCCCGCCTTTTCATGTTATCGACGTCCAAAATTTCTGCCTGCGGTTCCAAAATGGTACCATTTGCCATGAGAGCCCGCAGCTTTACCGGTTAGAGTCTGAAAAATATAATTGGCGAATCCTTCAGGCTTTTCCTTGCTGCAGTCGAAGCTGTTAATCCGGATGTTTTCGTTCTGATAGAGAGTGCATAATGAATCCGCAGCGCTGCGGAACGCGGATGATGAAGCCGCGCAGAGAGGCAGTTGGGTATATTCACCAGGGGAGTAATGTACCAGCGCAAGGGTACCGCCGCCACGTCTAACAAATACTGAGAGTATTTCTCTCAGCATAAAAAAATGGCTTTTCATCAAGACATCAACACTCTGTTCTATAATCACAGGCGCAAGCTCGTGTATGGGATTCTCATCCTGAACGGTTTCATGGATTATTATTGCCGTGTCGATAGTTTCGAACGCATTCAAGCCGGCGAGAACCGCGTTACGGGCCGAAAGAAGGGAACGCCGGTTCCAACGGCAGTACAGAGGTGATTGATCCTGTTTGTCTTCCGGTAGATCGAGATCTTCCGTAACTGCGGATATAACCTGGTTGCCGTTTTTATCCGCTCTGTCGGTTAACTCCCGGCCCAATATGGTGTCACCGGGGGATATAAATATGCATTTCTCCATGTTTCGGCCCATTCTGCAACATCACCTGCTCTTTTGCAACTGCCGTTTCTTCTGCTATGCTTGTTTGAAATTATGAAAATAGGAATTGGACAGATTAACCCCACCATCGGTGATTTCTCCGGAAACCAGGAGAAAATACTCGAGCTTGTTGCGAAAGCGAAAAATGATTTGGTCGACATGATCGTTTTTCCCGAGATGTGTGTATGCGGCTATCCGCCGAATGATCTCCTCGACCATGACCGATTCGCCCAGGAGAATAGGAAATCGCTGAGATGGCTTCAGCAGAACTGCCCGGCGGGCATCGCCGTTTTGATTGGGTATGTGGACAGAAACCGGGAGTTTGCCGGAAAAGCGCTGATGAATGTGGCAAGTGTAATTCTCAATGGCCGGATTGTTTTTACACAGGCGAAAACGCTGCTGCCGACCTATGACGTGTTTGATGAAACCCGATATTTTGAACCGGCACCGGAACGACGTGTGTGGGAATATATGAATGAGCGTATCGGGATCGCTATATGTGAAGATCTCTGGTGGGAGACCGAAGGTGAGTTGGGTATCCGGTATCCTGTCGATCCGGTGGATGATCTTCTAAACGCGGGAGCGACATTGATAGTCGCGCCGTCGGCGTCACCTTTTTACGCGGAAAAGCTGCGTGTTCGTTTTTCCCTGCTTTCGAAAATCGGTAAGTCCTCCGGTGTTCCGGTGGTGTATGTGAATATGGTCGGCGGAAACGACAGCCTTATCTTCGACGGCCAATCACTTGTTACGTCCAAGACCGGGAAGCTCATACATAGAGGATCCGGGTTCTGCGAGGAATATACCGCCGTCGATTTAGATGCTGATTCCCCTGCGGTAAAACTCGAAGTCGATAGGTACCAGGAAATTGAAGATGCCCTTGTTATAGGAATACGGGATTATCTTGGTAAGTGCGGATTTTCCAGTGTTCATCTCGGGCTTTCAGGTGGAATTGACAGCGCGTTGGTCGCGGTTCTCGCGGTTCGCGCTGTCGGCCGTGAAAATGTAAAGACCTTCGGCATGCCCTCCCGTTATTCATCCAGCGGCAGCGTAGATGATGCGAGGGAGCTGTGCGAAAACCTGGGTATTTCATATGACATTATACCAATAGAGGATCCTTTCAAGGCGTTTCTCGAGAGTCTCGAGCCCCACTTTCTCGGGAAAGAACCTGACATCGCCGAAGAGAACCTGCAGGCCCGTATCCGGGGAACTCTACTCATGGCCTATTCGAATAAATGGGGCTCCCTCGTTCTTACAACCGGGAATAAATCCGAGCTTGCTGTAGGATATTGCACGCTGTACGGGGATATGTGCGGAGGACTCTCGGTAATTGGAGATCTCTTTAAAACCGAGGTTATCGCTCTCTGCAGACACTTAAACCTGGAAGAGGAAGTAATTCCCGACGCTATCCTCACAAAGCCGCCTTCCGCGGAGCTCAGACCCGATCAAATTGATGAAGATTCTCTGCCTCCTTACGACATCCTGGATGAGGTTCTTAGCCTATATCTTCTTGATAGCAAAACCGGCGTTGAGATAGTCGCAGCCGGGTATGACAGAGAGCTGGTGAGCCGTGTGCTTGGTCTTGTGGGACGTTCTGAGTACAAACGGCGTCAGGCACCGCCGGTTCTAAAGGTGTCGCCCAAGGCCTTTGGCACCGGCAGACGGATGCCGATCGCCCGATTTATATATGAAGCAGCCGAATGAATATATGCGTCTATTGTTCATCAAGCGAAGCAGTTGATAAGGCCTATTTTGATGCCGCGCAGGACCTGGGACAGGCTATCGGTGCGGGGAACCATGCTCTTGTATACGGCGGCTCAAATGTCGGGTTAATGGGTGCCCTGGCGAAGAGTGTGCGGACCGCCGGCGGATACATTCTCGGCGTAATGCCCGTGGTGATAGCCGATCACGGCATCGGCTTTGATAAGGTAGATGAACTCATAGTAACGGACACCATGCGGGAGAGAAAACGCATTATGGAAGAACGCTCGGATGCCTTCGTGGCTCTTCCCGGCGGGTTCGGAACTCTCGATGAGTTTGTAGAAATTCTCACGCTTAAACAACTGCGATATCACACCAAACCGACGGTTCTTTTGAATATCGCAGGCTTCTATCAGCCGCTGCTCGAATTTTTTGAAAAACTCTACTCCGGTCATTTCGCGAAATCCGATTCCCGGGACCTCTACAGTGTGTGTGCTTCGAGCTCGGAGCTGATGGCTTATCTTGACGGTTACCAGGAACCTCACATCGACCACAAGTGGTTTTAAAGGCATATCGAAAAGCCTTCTTGCATACCTTGGTATCATTTATTATAGTCAAATTCCTTATAATGAATGATCGATCATTCATTTAAACTCAGATTGAAACATTGGATCAGGCGGGAATATGGCAAGAAAGCTGGATGAGGAAAAAAGAACCCGGATACTCGAAGCCGCCAGGGGGGCGTTTGGGGACGGAGGATTTCAAAAAACCACGATAAAAAATATCGCGGAGAAAACCGGCCTCGCTCAAGGCACCGTATATACCTATTTTGAAAACAAAGAGAATCTTTTTGACGCGGTTGTTGAGGATATCTGGCGGGAATTCGACAATGGCATGAAAAAGATCAATTTCAGCAGCGCTTCGCTCATCAAGAAGTTCACCGAGTTTCTGGATTTCGGCTTTGCGCTGCTCGAACAGGTGCATCCGCTGCTGAGAGGTATGTACTCTGAAGCGAACCGCCGGGAACTGTTGAGTGAAAAACTCGACACTATCTGCTCATACATCGATCGTCTCTTTATCTCATCTCAATCCAATTCTTCTCTCTTTGGCCCCCTTAGCGCGGAGTCCCGGAAATTCAATCTTAACATAATGGTATCAGGCGTATTGTTTCGGGCCTCTCTTACGAAGCCGGAGGATCTCGATCAGGAGCTGATATTTATGAAAAATGGAATTCTTCGAGCAATGGGTGATCGAATTGCTATGGGGCAGCTGAAATGAAAACCCGGAAATCCCGTATGCTGCTTTTGATAATCTCTTTTCTGATACTCGCCGGGATCGCCACGGTTGTGGCTCTGAGATATTACGCCGGCATCGAAGAGACCGGCGAAAAAAGAACCGGTGTTCCGGTAGTTGTCGGCAGGGCATCCAAAAGATCGGTGGAAGAGATTCTCCGATACCCGGGCACCCTCATGTCGACGGGCACCGCGACAATTGTCCCCAAAATTGCCGGAAGGGTCGACCGCATAACCGTGAAAGAGGGAGAGATCGTACGGCGAGGGGAGATTCTTGTTGAACTGCAGGCCGAGGCCGCCGCGATTCAAGCGGACCAGGCCCTCTCCGCGTGGAACGCGGCGGTGGCTCAATTGAGAAAAGCGGAACGCGGCGTGCGGGACATGGAGCTCGAGAGTGCCCAGGCAAGTCTTTCCCAGGCCGAAGAGGATTTAATCGCGGCGGAGCGTAACTTCGAGAGATCAAAGCGGCTCTATGAGGCGGGGACAATCGCCAAGGCCAATTTTGAGGAATCGGAAAATGCTCTCGGATCAGCCCGCACATTACTCGAAAATGCCCGACGGTCGGTCCAGATGATGGAAGAAGGGGCGAGCAGTGAAGAGCTCGATATGGCAAAGGCGAACGCCGAAGCCGCCGGATCGCAGTACGAACTGGCCAAGCTTCAGCTCGACTATGCCCGGGTTACCGCTCCCGTGTCAGGTATCGTCGCCGCCGTACTGGTCGACGAGGGAAATATGGTCGGAACCAGCACCCCTCTGCTTGCGATTGTGCAGCAGGATCCGATGAAAGCAGCGATCCAGGTTCCGGAGAAATACTACGGCCGATTTACCGCAGGCGAGCACCTGCCGGTACGGGTATCGCCAATCGCCTATCCCGGAAGTGAGGCCTTTGACGGCTTTGTGTCATCTGTAGCTCCGGTAATCGATCCGGGGAGCAGAACCTTTGAAGTTGCCGCAGAGGTAAGCAACCCCCGAGGGCTGCTGAAGCCGGGGATGTTTGTGAATACCGAAATGGTTATCGAAGTAGTGGACAATCTGCTTATGGCCCCTGCGACAGCGGTTGTGCTAAGGGACGATTCGTCGGTAGTCTTTACCGTCAGGGTAGACGGCGCGAGGTACGCAAAGATGGTGCATGTCGAAACCGGGATCCGCAGTGACGGTTTTGTAGCAATTAGCGGTGCCATTTCAGAATCAGATCTAATCATCCTTCTCGGTAACTCCTTCTTGGAAGACGGTCAGTTAATTCAGGTGGTCGAATCCGAGTGAAACTATCTAATACCGCGATCCGGCATCCTATCACCACCCTTATGGTATTCTCTGCATTGTTTGTTCTCGGCATAATTTCTCTGAACCGCCTTGAACTGGAGCTCTTCCCTGATATCAACATGCCGACAGTCGCCGTTTTCACCGCGTATCCGGGAGTCGGTCCTTACGAAGTTGAGTCAGGTGTAACAAAACCTCTCGAGGAAGTGCTGAGTCTGCTCAATGGTGTGGAGCAGATTTCTTCAATGTCGAGCGAAGGAATTTCGCTCGTTACCCTTAATTTTGACTGGTCGAAGGATCTGGACGGTATTGTGGCGGAAGTACGGGAGCAGATCAGCCAGGTTGAAGATACGCTTCCCGACGGTACGGAACGATCGGGTATCTTCAAATTTAATCCGCAGCTTCTTCCGTCGCTGGTTCTTAATGTATATTCCGAATCTCGGGGTATCGATGTAAGGCGGCTCACGGAGGAGCAGATAGTTCCATTTATCGAGAAAACCGAAGGGGTGGCTCAAGCCGAGGTATACGGCGGCGCCGAAACTGCGGTTGTCTGCAGGCTCAATCTGGATGAAACAGGAAAGCTGGGTATACCAATAACCCAGATAATGCAGGCGTTTCAAGGCGAAAATATCGACCTTCCCGGCGGATCTCTTACTATCGATGACCGTTATGTGATTCTCCGCACGATCGGTGAATTTTCGTCTATTGAAGATATCGGTTATGTCCTCGTGGGATACGCAGGCCGCGTGCCGGTATTCCTCAAGGTTGTCGCCGAGATTCAACTGGAGAAACTTCAGCAGGAAGAGTTTGTAAGGGCTGGAGGAGAGGACGGCGTTCTCGTGTCGGTTCGGCGGCAGCCCGGCCATAACACGGTTGTGGTGAATGAAGCGATTATCGGCGATCTTGATGCCCTCCGGACCCGGCTGCCGGAATCGGTAAAAATTGATATTCGAACCGATCAGTCGATATCCGTGAAAGCGTCGATCGGCGGCGTGGGTACCGCGGCCCTGCAGGGAGGGCTTCTCGCTATCCTGGTTCTCCTTTTCTTTCTCAGGAATATACGGTCCACCTTAATTGCGGCGGTTGTCATTCCTGTATCTGTAATTGCCACTTTCTCCCTGATGGATTTCG
>JABGPX010000594.1 GCA_018644745.1 Spirochaetales bacterium | reverse complement strand
ATACCCGCAATCGCTCCATACTGTTATTTACTTCCCGAGCGAAACACACCGTCTGCGGTGTGTTTCGCATTCCGGAATTCGTCCAACCACCGAAAGCCGTCTCCGGGAAACTTCGCGGCGGTTCAATATCGGATTCGGGCCATTTAGTAATCTAACTCGCTGTGAGTAATCGCGAGTAGCGAAAGCCGCAAAAGGCGGCTGCTGAGCTGGGAATATTATCTGGGCACGGGAGCAGTATAGTCCGGTGGTGATCTGTTCAAAGCTGACAAATAGACAGAATAAGGTGTTGTGAGAAGTTAGAATCCTCCCTCTCCTGAGACGGCTAAGGGCGGGTGGATTGTGCTATCATATGAAAGACAATAAAATCACAGCATATTGCGATTAATTACCAATTGTTACCTTAAAGGGAGCAGGCATGAAACAGACGATTTGGTTCCATTATCTTGCATCTGGGTGTGTCACAGAATGCATGCATTGTTTCCGCCTTGGTCACACCTCGCCTTCGATGGAAATAGATGATATAGAATTGATTTTCAATGAAATCAAGAAGCTCAGAAAAACAGCTCCAGGGTTTGATGTGATTGAAACGCCAATGTTTGAGGTGATGGCGCACTCAAACCCACTTTCGATCTTCAGGAATCGGGTAGATATTTTGGGTGATTTAGAGGCCGGCGGGATTTCATCCTCAGCGCACGCGATCGGGTTAAGAGATGACTGGCGAGAGCAACTCGAGGGGCTAAAGGAGTTGGGTGTCGTGAAGTTCTATCTGACGTTACATGGCGGAGAGCAGGTACATGATCACGTTGTAGGGAAAAAGGGAGCCTTTTCTTTGGTACGAGAAGCGGTCCGCAGGATACACGACGTCGGAATGACATGCTATACAAACATTTATCTAAACTCTGACAATCTTGCATCATTTGGTGATCTCACCAATGATTTAAACGCTATAGGCTTTGATGAATATGGCTTTGAACTTGCTATGTACTTTCCGTACGATAGATTCCGGCAGTATGAAGAATCAAGGCCAACTATGGATCAAATCACGCCGCATTTGAAAACGATAAAAGCAATGAACAAGCGTTCGGAGGACAAGTGGGACAATCTATTTGATTATACCGAGTCAGCATGGGTGGAAAAGGCGTTGCAAGCGAAAGACAGGAAGGACGCGGAGATAGAATGGGATATGGGCAATTATTGCAGCCACGTGCTTCAGTTGGTGGCATTGAGCAACCTTGATGTTTATGACGGTGATTTCAGCTTTCCAGCAAATAGGTTTGGAAATGTTAAGAGTGATGGACTTGCTGACACTTTTATCCGGGCAGCGGAAGCTAAGGCGAACGGCACCTATAAGCCGATGACCGACCCGAGGAATTTTTTAGGAGAGATTGATCCTCCTCTTATTTCAGAATTGGCGACGGCAGTTGGTAATCGTGATTCCAGGAAAATCGATTTTAGTCAAGGCGCGATGCGAATGAAGTGGCTGGACCGTTTATATTCCGAAAAAAGATTGCTTTGAAATGCGAGACGACGTAAGAGGTCGACAGAATCTCCCATTACAGGAAGTTATTGCCCATCCACCCCGATCCGGATACGAGCGGGTGGATACAGCAAAAATCCGGTAGTGAGGTATATGATGAACTATAAGGTCCGGTACATAGCATCAGGTGAAGAAATTCCAGCCGTAATAAAGACTATGAGAGCGTGGTTTATACCGCCAATCGCCGCTGACAATCCGATACTTGAAAACATGGCGGATTACTATCCAGCTTATAAGAATATGATGATTGTTGCCGAAAAAGCCGGGCAAATTGTTGGAGGTGCGCTTGGGTATGGAAGCAATCTTTGTATAATCGCCGTGCGACCGGAAGATAGGATGAAAGGATTAGGGCGGCGACTTCTGCAGACATTCGAAGTTGGTGCAATGAAACGCGGCGTAACTATGGTTAGCTTGGGAGCACGGAAAGAAGCTAAGGGATTCTATGAGCAAGTTGGGTATAGCGGAAAATCATCGATGCACAAAGGTCTTCCGCTTCCCAGCAAATCCTTGGACTGGCGTCTCAGGAAGATGGATTCGGTTATTGGTAATCTCGATAAGGGGCAAGAGTTGGACTTGGATGAATCAGGAAGAATCTCACCTCTGGTTGTCAAACTTTAGTGAAGTTGACAGTACCCGCATTATGGGCAATTGAAACTCGCCCTTTCCAGATCCGGATAAGAGCGGGTGGATAGTGCTATCATGTTCAAATATAATCAGATACTTACTCGGGGGGTCACTAAATGGCGAAAAGGATTGAAAAGACGTTTTGCGATTCTGGCAACCGTACCAAGATACAGACCCTCTGGAACAACGGTTCGGAAAAATACTTCGAGCGGTATTACACTACGTCAACGATTCTTAATATTCAGCAGAGACCGGAGATTGTCTTTCACAGTGCCGTCTATAGAGATATTCAAGACATGCTAAGAGAAAACCCGATTAAAAAAGTATGTGTTCTCGGCAGCGGCGATAACTTGGCCGTCTTTGCATTTCATTTTCTTGGTCTCGACGTAACATCCGTCGACATATCAGAGAACCAAATAGCTAACGCTCGAAGTATTGCAGATCGATACAATTTGGATATTGAGTTTGTTGTATCCGATATTCTTGATCTAAGTGCTATTAAAAACTCCGAATTTGATCTGGTATACACCTCGAATGGAGTCCTCACTTGGATCGACGATCTTCTTCGGATGTTCCGGGAGGCAGGTCGTGTCTTAAAGGAGGGTGGATTCTACATGATGTATGATGTTCACCCTTGCCAGCGGCCTTGGAAAGATGACCAACTAATAATCTCAAAACCATATTTTGATGTTGGGCCACAGCAGCTTGATGGGAATGACGGTGCAAAAACGTTTCATTGGAAAACAGAAGACATAGTCAATTCACTTATAGAGGCAGGTTTCCGACTTCAGTTTTTACATGAACTATGCAGCGGTGACACAAAGGAAACCGGTAACATGTGGAGGGATGAACAGGAACTCGAGCTGAACGACTGGAAAGTGAATCCGCTCGCAGCGTTGCCGGCATGGTTAGAAGTTGTATCCGAATGGTCGACCTAAAAAGCAATCATGTGTCTGGGCGAGGCCCGAGGTGGACAGAACTCCCGCTATGGGCAGTTGACCGAACCCGATGTTATGGGTGGTAAAAACTGATCTTCCCAGAGGCCGGAGTCTCTTCCGGCCAACGGGAAACGTTACTTTTCGATCGTTCGCACCGGATAGCCCATGATGTAGCCGGTTTCGGGCGTGGGCGCCAACTCGAAATGGGGAGCAGCGTCTTCAGCCCAATCGATGCCGTATAGTTTCGGGTTGTACTTTTTTACGGCGTCATTTACCGCGCCGATGGCTTGCCGCATCGCCTTGTCCTCTTTGTCGCATTCGTAGGGCGAACTTTGGAAAACCAGGTATTTGACCGGTTCCAGGGTCATCTCGGCCAGGCCGTGGGTATTGTCACAGGTGTAGTCACGTGGCATTTCCACCCCCTGGACGTAGCGGGAACACCCTACCGGACGTAGATTCTCGGGAAACCAAGCTCCTATCGGTCCATACAGCGATTGTTTGATTTCGAGCAGCCGGCCCCAGACGTCGCAACCCAGTTCATCGCAATACTCGTAATAATAAGTCGCTTTGACAGCAGGAACATAGCAGAATTTTCGCTCTGGCCGGTCGATCACCTGCGTGAAAATGGTAATGCTTTCCATGGTAAACTCCTTGATAGATTCAACCCTCTTAAATAAAGGCATAAATAGCGATTTTCCGGGCTTCATCTCCCGGAACTCGCTGGGTGAGAGACCTAAATGTGATGAAAACGTGCGGGTGAATACTTCGTGGCTGCCAAATCCTAAAGACATGGCCAGGTCAAGTATCGTTCCATTATTCTTCTGAAGTTCGGCGGCTGCCAGAATCAGCCGTTTCTTTCGGATATAATCGAACAGGTTGATACCCGCCGACCGTTTAAAGAAACGGCTGACAAACTCATCGGAATAACAGACCGCGTCGCTTATCCGCTTTAATGAAACTTCTTCGTGCAGGTGCGCATCAATATACGCAAGAATTTCATTCAGCAATTCTATTTCATCCATTCGGTCCTTCATGATTTTGAGTATAGGGTAACGTCATCGTTAAAGCTTGATGATTATTGATCGGGATTAGCGATCTGCACACTCGCACATATTCCCGTCACCGTGGAATCTTTTATCCCTCATATAACACCACTCCTCAGCTATTCGGTGTAGTTGCTGCGCATGCAAGAACCATGACGATAGGTGAATCTGCTGCAAATGCTATTATCATAGCGACCCGGAAGCCATTACGTACATCGAGAATATGACAGCCACGGGAAGTATAACCTAGGAAGTGAATACCCGCTCTCCGGCAACCGCTCCGTGGTAATTCTTCCCACGTCTCGGTGATCGGGTGGGTCGTCTGATTCTTACTCGTATATAGGATTATACTACAAGCTCACTGCAGCATACCTTTATGATACAAGCTACCAGTACCGAATCTCCCTTCTGTGTTCGGTAGCGAGCTCCTTCCATAGCTCCCCATTTCGATTTTTGTACTCTGTTTTCGTCATATTGGTCCAATTCCCCGTCTTGTCGAACTTGTGATAAACATACTCTTCACGGGTTAGCGCTACACCATCCGCTCTGTATCGCGTGAGTTCCAAGAGTGCATGATGTCGCATGTCGTACACAGATATATTGTCGCGTACTCCAGAGTCCGTCACCGATTCCACAATCAAATAACATCCATCAATTGTCTTGGTGGTTGTTTCACTAAGCTCATTATCCAAGAATGTTTGATAAGCAACAACATTTCCATATTCGTCGTAGGTAAAAAGAGAATGCGTCGTTTTCTCCAGCTCGCCATCTCTCTCTTCCACTTCTATGCGCTCCGTCACCAGGCCCTCATCATTCCTGACCAAGGTAATCTGGCTGATGTTCTCGTGCACTACATCATCACTCGTCATTAGGCGTCCCGTCCAGCGGTAGTTTCCCATATCGTCAAATTCCTGAACATAAGAATATGAGCGCACCACGTCAGAACTACGGTTGCGGCGAATGCTATACGTAATATTCATCGATTCAAGTTGGCCGGGATTAGCATATGTGAACACTGTGGTTGTAGGAGTCCGCGTAATATCCGGGCTGATGACACTACGGCTCCTCAGATAGCCATCAAGGCCAAACTCCTCCTCTGTAATGCGCGGTAATGTATCATCGGTAATAAGTTCGTATGACCAGGTAATTATTTCAGTATTCTGTATTCGCATCGGCTTGCCGAACAACGAGTAGTAGTCCCATGAAAACTCGACGGAATCTATGTAAGTGTAACCGTACCAGGGTTCGCACGCTTTCTGAGAATCGTCATCGCCAGAGGAGCAAGAAACTGTGCTCATTGCGGCGAAACTCACTATAATAAGGAGGGTCGCAAGAATCTTAACTCGCGGCTTATATGCAGAATGGCCGCTTGACCGCGACATCTCCTCAATCCTATCCACTAGATTAGACGACGTGCTCATTTCCAATTGCAGCCGCATAGATTTTCCCGATAATGCCCCGTTCATTGAGAGTAGCTGCGCGGCGTACTCGCTTCGAGACGACGCAAAAGCCACGGCACCGTCGTCGCATGCGACCTCTCTCAGTATGTTCGCGCGCTTGCTAATCAAGTGAATGATCGGATGGTAAAAGAGAAACGCCCTGGCGAAGCGCATCATGACGCCTATCAGGAAATCGCACCTGCTGACATGCATCACTTCGTGAGCGATAATAGAGGCTGTATCCAGAGCGGAGTTTGAAAGGCGCTCAGGCAGCACGATAGTTGGTCTGAAAAAGCCGAAGGAAACAGGCGACTCTATCTGATCCGATGTCCGTAATGATATCGAGCGCCTTGTCAAGCGAGCCGCTTTTACATTCTCGAATGCTTGTATTAGCCGCGGATCTGTAGCCAGTTGTGATCGCGCGCGCATACGGCGTAAATTGACCAGAGCGATTGCGATGCGAGTCAGGATCAAGGTTGTTCCGAGCAGGAGGATCGCACCGAAGACCGCCAGCAGATCGAAACGGAACGGGCTGATTGATGTTGTCGTATACTTCGACTCAACTACACCCGGGCCAGTAATAAAACCGGGCGATGATTCATCAACATTCTCTATCTGAGCTTTCGGAATCTTTGTCGGCAAGACCGAAGGCTGGGTAACTCTCTGGG
>JABGPX010000317.1 GCA_018644745.1 Spirochaetales bacterium | reverse complement strand
CTTTATGGAAAACAGTGAGCTTCCGGTCTGCTTCACTGACAATCATGGCCCGCTCACGCTTGCGGTCCAGATCATTGGTTATGACAAATTGTTCTACTGGATGCAGGAATATCCCGAAAAGATTCACAAACTCATGGATCTCCTGAGCGATACGGTTATCGCATGGGTGAAACATCAGAAGAAGATCCTTGGTCAGCCCATGAATCAATGCTTCGGGAACCAGGGCGCCTACGTCCCGGACGGTGTCGGTGTTTGGTTCTCCGACGATGACGCTGTTATCATTTCCGGTGAATTGTACCGGGAGTTTGTAGTACCCTACAACGAAAAGATTCTCAAAGCCTTTGATGGCGGGATTATCCATTTCTGCGGAAACGGCAATCAGCACATTGAGAGCTTCAAGAGCATGGAGCATTTACGAGGGATTAACAACTTTGCGCTGGGCGACTGGAAATCACTCCTTGAATTGAAGGCCGGCCTCGAGAACAAAGCCGTGATCATTGCCTGTGACTTCACACATAAAGACTACGACGGCTACTACAAGAAGTTGTTCGTAGAGAATAATATGTCCAAGCGGGGACTGGTCGTCCATTCTCTTTTTGCCCCGGAGATTGCCGCGGAAGACGGCAAGTATCATCTCCTCCGGCGAGACGAGAAGGTTGTTGCCAAAGACATGGCCACCGTGATGAAAACCTATTTTCGTGGTTAGTATCAGGAGTAGTTCGAATGAATCTCACAGATCTGTTCAGGCTTGATGGAAAAACTGCGCTCGTAACCGGCGGAAACCGGGGTATCGGGAAAGCAATCGCAAGCGGTTTTGTCTCGGTTGGGGCAAAGGTTTGGATTGCCGCGCGCAACGAGGAGAACGGCCGCAAGACCGCGGAAGAAATCGGATGTAAGTTTGTGAAAACAGATTTGGCATCCTCCGCGGATATCCAGGAACTCGTTCGGCGGATCAGCGCCGAAGAAGAAAAGCTCGATGTTCTTGTCAATAATGCCGCGCAGGAAGTAATCCTGCCGTTTGTGAAAACTGACATGGCCGTTGCCGATCAAGTGTGGCGCGTCAATGTCAGGGCAGTTGAGGAGCTGACGTATCTGCTGCTTCCGCTGCTGAAGAAGTCATCCGGCGCTTCAATTATAAACGTGAGCTCTATCCACGATGTCATGCCGTATCCCAATAACCTCGATTACAATATGTCAAAAGCTGCGCTGAATATGTTCACCAAGACTCTCGCGCTGGAACTGGGCCCTCTTGGCATGAGAATCAATAATCTCTCACCGGGGCCGGTTGAAACTGATATTAACCGCGAAGTGATTGACGAAATTGGCCGTGATAACTTTGCCGAATGGGTTCCGGCCGGGCGAGTTGCCCAGGTGGATGAAATGATTGGTCCCTCGCTGTTTCTGGCGTCGGAAGCGTCGTCTTTTGTGAATGGCTCGACGTTGTACGCAGATGGCGGTTACATGCTGAATCTCGTCCGCTATCGGCCGTAAGGAGCGTACATGGACCAGACAATCGATCAGGAACGCGACGAATTCCTCCGCAGCGAGATAAAAAAAGCGGGACTCGGAGCCATTCTTACCTGGTATCCAGAAGATATAGTCATGAGCACGGGCCTGTTGCAATGCCTTGGCATCAACCTCTGCCTGTACCCCGCAAGCGGCACTCCGCAGTTTTTCGGCCCGGCAAACGAACCGGAGGACGTGTTCCCTGGGTTCGCCGAGTGCCATCGTTTTAACCTGGGTCCCGGATGGCATGCAGACGCTTCGCGGTTGATTGGCGACGCCCTCGCGAGGCTGAGGATCCGGCCCGACGAACTCGGCATTGCCGGTGATGACGGCGGGCACGCGATGACCACCTTCCCGGGTGAAACGCCGCCTCTCACCCATTCGGTTGTAACCGGCGATCTGTTCCCGTCAGACGACTCCACCGGCGGCGGCCCGCAGCTCGCTCCCGACCTCTTTACCAGACTGACCCTCACGAAAACATCGCGCGAACAAGCCGCCGTCCGACGTGCAAATGATGTCGCATGCATCGGCCTCGAGGCGTTTTATGAAACGATCCGTCCGGGCGCTACTGAGATAGATATCGCCGCTGCGGTTGAGTATGCCATTCATCGATGTTCCGGCAGGGATGGCTCCGGCTATGCTCGCGGATGGGCGCATGTTCAGGGTGGGGAAAATATATACTGGGGCGGCACCTACAGCCGCTCATCGGGCAATGCCCTCGCGGAAGGTGACCTTGTCATCATTGAACTGGCCACGTGCGTTGATGGGTATTGGAGTGACCTCACCCGAACCACTGGAGTCGGTACAATCAGCGACCAAAAGCTGGAGCTACTCGGTGCGGTTCAGGATGCCCAGAAACGGGCAATTGAGGCCATCCGTCCCGGCGCTAGTCACGAGTCGATTCACGCGGCAGCGCGAGACAGTTTTGCGGAAAAAAACCTGGCCGAAGGATTCCCGCACAACTGCGGGCATCATGTTGGATTCCGGTATCACGATAGAGGACCTACATTGATCGGCGGTAATCCGCAGCCGATTGAAGCCGGTATGGTGCTGACGGTAGAGCCCGGTACTTATGGACGTGAATATGGCGGCGGCGCCCGATTTGAAGACGATGTTCTGGTAGAGCAGGATGGTTGCACAGTCCTGTCGAAAATAGATCTGCAGCCGTACTAGAGGCTTGGAGCGGCGGATCGGGGCCGCGGGGCTATTCGTCCTGTATTTCCCTGGCCAGTTCAACCCACCTTGCGAGTTTTTTCACATCCTCCTGAGCGCCATTCACAATCGACATTCCGCTAGACCGCAGTATGTACCTGCCTATGTCTGCTTCCTTACATTCGGAGAGGATGCCGCGGATGTATGACTTAGACTCCTCTTCGGTGCATTCCTGAATGTGATTCTGAGCCATTACGCGGATTTCGAGAAGCTGATTCCGTCGAAGGCCTGAGATTCCGGCCTTTTTACTTTCCATGGTTACGCCAAAGTCAATGATGTCGATGTCGGTTAGGTCGTGTACCGCATTCACGTGGGGCGTGATGTCTCCGCATGAATGCCAGTAGTAGACGCCGCCAAAGAAGTCGCTCATCTCCAACTCGTACTGAAGGAAGAACTCTGTGTACATCTCGGGACTCATAAGCGGGATGTCGTCGTTAAAGAGATCACCTCGACGGATTGGTTCACCGGTGTAGTCCTGACGCCACAGGTAGAATGCCTTCGCCGCGTCGGTGACATAGCGAAGGATTCGGTGGGAGAGTGCTTTGTTGACGTAGAGATCAATTGAAAATTCCTGGAATCCGCGGATGTAGAGCGCGACCCCCTGAGGTCCCCGATACCACTGCGGAAAGATCACGCGGAACTCGGAACCCGCCAATGTCTTTATTTGTTGGTAAAACGGGATCGCGATGTCGGTGAGATAGGGATTGTGCGAGAAATCGAACTCCGTCGGAAACTTCGTGGATTCGTCTACGATGCTCCCTTTGCCAAAGCTCGGCTGGTCGCCGTTGTCAAGAATGATCTCCTGACCGAGCATGCCTGCTTCATGGGTAACGCCGAAGACTAAGGGTATGTCCATCGTTAGGGGAGTGTCATCAGGAAACTCTTGGAACTTTCGGATTTTGATCCTTAGATAAAATTCCAGATAGTAGTCGGGATCCGTGAAAAACTGTTTCAGATCTAAACCAAGAAGATCCTCCCACACTTTGTCCTGGCACTCGACGGTTACCGGCATGGGTTCGCCCGACTTTATGCCGGATGATGGAATGCCGTGCCATTGCATTTCTCCACGGATTCCTTCGTCCGGCCTATCCCACAACGCAAGCCGACGTTTATTTTCATCGCTCTCGTGAAGGCTCGTATATTGATCAATCAGGTTTCTGATACTTGTCATGTTATTTCCCATGGCCTCACCTATGGACATAGTCATCTAATATATTAGATATTAACCAGGGAATGTTCCGCTGTCAATCGCAATTAACCGCGTCAGCGCGTAAAAATATATCCGTTGCGGCTTCGCAGCGATAGGAGAGGATATGGCCAATAAGTATATGGATGAATTCGATCTCAGCGGGAAGGTAGCGGCGATCACCGGAGCTGCCGGCGAGCTTTGCGGCGCGATGTCGAGTGCACTTGGTTCTCTCGGAGTGAAAGTAGCGCTCCTGGACATCGATTTTGAGAAGGCGGAAATCAAGGCTGAGGGTATTTGCCGGGATGGCGGGAAAGCCATCGCGGTTCAATGTGATGTGCTCGATAAAGAGAGCCTGGTACGGGCATCCGAGCGAATAGCCGATGAGTGGAGGGCTCCCAATCTCCTCATCAATGGCGCCGGCGGAAATCACCCGATGGGAACAACGGACAAGGAGTTTTTTGAGCTGGGCGACCTCGACGACGATCAGGTGAAGAGTTTTTTTGACCTCCCGCTCGAGGGCTTCAACAAGGTCCTCGACCTCAACTTCGTCGGTACCTTTCTGCCAACCCAGGTCTTTTCACGAAAAATGGCCGAAGAAGGGCAGGGAGCAATCCTCAATATCTCGTCTATGAATTACTACAGCCCGCTCACCAAGATCCCTGCTTACGCGGCGGCAAAGGCCGCGGTGTCAAATCTTACCCAATGGCTCGCTATCCACTTTGCCCACGTTGGGATCCGTGTCAACGCAATTGCCCCGGGTTTTCTGATGACCGAACAGCTGAAGTTTCTCCATATAAATCAGGAAACCGGGGAGTACACCCCGCGGGCGAAGAAGGTGATTGGTCACACACCGGCCGGCAGATACGGCGAGCCGGAAGAACTCATCGGAACGGTAATATGGCTGCTCTCAGAGGCGTCGCGTTTTGTGACCGGTGTAACGGTACCAATTGACGGAGGCTTCTCGTCTTATTCGATTTAGTAGCGATTTACCAATGCAGATTCGCTAAAAGTCCCATCGGAGAATGGTGCCGTGCTCTCTAATCATCTTGTCGTTGATGGCGAGTCCCCATCCGGGTGAAGTGGGACACTCAACGTGGCCGTTTTTCACCACGGGCCAACCGGGGAAGAGATCGGGCCAAGATGGATGCTGCTTTTCGTTGTCTCCGCACTCCAGGATAAAACCGTTTGGGGCGGCGGCTACTAGATGGACGTGGAATTGCGGCACCAGGTGGGGAGCCATGAGAATGCCGTTGGCCTGACAGATTGCGGCAACCTTGACCCACTCGCTTACGCCGCCGCTGCGCTTGGCTACGCCTAGCTGCATATATTTGGGCTTGCCTTTCATGATGAGGTCGTTGAACTCGTAAAGTCCTTCATGATTCTCGCCCGCGGCCATCGGGATCGTGGTCGCCTGACCGAGTTTCCCCAGTTCTTCGTTCCAGTTGTATCCTTCTTTCGGCAGTGTGCGGGGTATTCGGGAGATCGGCTCTTCCATCCACATCAAGTTATACGGCTCGAGAGCATGGGCGCCCTCTATGGCCTCGGGTAATTCCCAGGCGCCATTAACATCGACCATCAGGCCGATGTCATCACCTAGAGCTTTTCTCATCACTTCCACCCTCTCCCTAGCCTCCGCTACACCGCCGCGTCCCACCCGCATCTTTAGGTGTTTAAAACCTCCCTCGGTCAGCACCTCTACCGCCTCGTCAGCCATTGCTGACAGTGATTGGCCCTCTACGTAGAAACCCTTCTGGATGTACGCTTGTATCGGCCCCGGTTTTCCGCCGAGGAGCTCGCAGACAGACATACCGGCCGCCCTGCCCTTGATGTCCCACAGGGCCAGGTCAACCGCGCAGAGGGCACCGCGAACAGACGGAGAGCGGAGGCCCTTCCGGAGATTGCCGCTTTCATCCAGCGTGGCAAGGTTAAGGCGGTCCCACAGGTACTGGATATGCAACGGGTTCTCATGTTGAAGCAGAGGCGTAAACAGCTTGTGTATAATTTCGCAGATCTCAGGCAACGGCGCCCCGCGTCCTTCGCCGATGCCTTGGATGCCGTCGTCCGTCGTAATCCTGCACACAGCGTCGCTACTGTGGGTCATGTATCCACCGGAGAGTCCCTGAGGTTCAGGACTCTCGATGCTGAGCCATGCGGTTTCTATTTTCTTGATTTTCATCTATCAATCCTTATGATTCGGAATACTGGTTGCTGTCGTTATCGTGGACTGCGATTGCACCCTACCGGTTATAGAAGAATATTGATACGCTATAGTCCATGAGTGAACAAGGAGATGCCATGCCCGACAATGCATCCCAGCAGGAAAATCTTCAGAGCGGAATGAAGGCGGTAACCC
>JABGPX010000319.1 GCA_018644745.1 Spirochaetales bacterium | reverse complement strand
AAAACGGTGTGAGAATTGCATGGCTGTCTCCTTTCAGAATCCTGCTGCGTTTTTATGCTGCACCTTTTAGAAAGCGTGACTTGTTCTCCTGAAATAACTGCAAACACCGCGGTTTTCGCTGCTGCTCTCATTGACCTTCACCATCTAAATTCTTAAGATGAAATCCCATGTACAGCATGGGAAAAAATCAGAAAAACTTAGCAATTCTCTCAAATCTTAGCACCGCTTCAGACAGCGGTGATACGTATTCAACCCGGCCCGACGGCTACGAAGTAGGCCGGACGAAGTATATTGTCATTACCGGCAGTGTTATGTCCGGTCTCGGCAAGGGAATCTTTGCCGCGTCGCTGGCAGGTTTACTTCAACGGCACGGGTATTCATGCAACCTCATAAAGATGGATGGTTATTTTAATGAAGACGCCGGCACTCTCAGTCCGTACCGGCATGGCGAGGTGTTTGTGCTCGATGACGGCACCGAGTGTGATATGGATATCGGCACCTATGAGCGATTCACCCAACAGGACTTGTCGAACTACAACATTTTTACAAATGGAAGGTTGAACAAGCGTATAAACAATCTCGAGAGGAAGGGACACTTTCAAGGCGGAGATGTGCAGTTCTATCCTCATGTTACCGGCGAAGTGCTGAAATTCGTTCGTGAGTCTTCATGCCATTATGAGGCGGATTTTACTCTCGTGGAAATCGGCGGCACTGTTGGTGATGAAGAGAATCGCAGCTACATCAACGCGATGTCTGAGCTGCAGTATGAAGAAGGATCGCAAAATGTATTTTTCATAAATTTGGTGTGGATCATCGAAGCAGGCCATCTTAATGAGCAGAAAACCAAGGCTGCTCAGCATGGTACCCAACTACTCATGCGTTCCGGCATCAAGCCCGATATGATCGTCTGCAGGGCTGAAAACCAGGTGGAAGATAAGGTCCTTACGAAACTGGGTGAAAGGCTGAGGCTGAAACCGGGTTATGTAGTTGATTGCCATAATCTGGGAACCATTTATCAAGTTCCGGATTTGCTGAAGCGGCAGCTGGTCGATGAAATGATATTGAGTCATTTCAGCCTTGAAAGAGCAGAGATAACTTCCGGATGGAACGCCTATCTTGATCTCTATCTCCAGCCGAAGAAGTCCGTGAAAGTTGGGCTGACCGGCAAATACCTGGGCCCTCGGGATACTTATGCAAGCATTCACAATGCCATCGAGCATGCCGCGACTAATCTCGGTGTAAGCGCCGAGGTTATTGATATCCACTCTGAAAGCATCGAGACCGGTGAGATAGATATCGCGGAAGCCATTGGCGATGTTGCGGGAATCATCGTTCCCGGCGGTTTCGGGAAGCGCGGAGCCGAAGGGAAAATTACGGCTATTCAGTATGTACGTGAGAATGATGTCCCATTTCTCGGGCTTTGTTATGGTTTTCAGATGGCAGCTATTGAATATGCGCGGAATGTTTGCGGGATGGACGATGCCGACACAACCGAGAATAATCCGGAAACTCAGGTACCTGTCATCTGTCTTCTGCCGGGGCAGTATGAAATAGAAGGTATCGGCGGTAATATGCGCCTCGGCGGTCGAGACGTAGAGCTGATAAAGGATTCGAGAACCGGAGCGCTGTATATAGGGTCTCGCCTCATGGAAAACAACGGGATGATCCGTGAGCGGTTCCGCCATCGCTATGAACTCAATCCCGATTACCGGAGCGCTCTGGAAGTGAAAGGGCTGGTATTTTCCGGATGGGCCCCAAAGCAGCCAATCATGCAGGTACTGGAGCTGCCGGAACACCGGTTTTTTGTCGGTGTTCAGTACCATCCGGAATTCACTTCAAGACCTACGGCTCCCAATCCGCTTTTTCACGGATTTATGAAAGCGTGTCTGCAGTCGTAAGCCAGTCGATATTAAATCGGGCGAGCTCGATGCTTTCATACGGCGACGATAGGCCTCGTTCGTACATGCAGAGGATAGTACCATCCGCGGCGACGCAGAGATCCGAATATGCCGCAGGCCCTTCGTAAAGTACCTTCGATACCGGCCAGGTCCTACACTCATCATTACTCAATCGAATTGTCATGTTATATCTGCCGTCTCGCGCCGCAGGATTTGAAAAAAGCACATGGCTGCCTTGGGCCGCTCCGTATCTGCAGACACTTGCTTCACATATAGGCTCCGGTAAAGATCCATCATGAACAATCGGTGAAAATGAATTTCCGCCATCATTGCTCCACGCAACGGCGCGGAAGTTTCCTCCATCAGGCAGTTCGGATATCCGCTTGTTCCTGCAGTTGAAATAAAGTCTGTTATCCGCGGTCTGCAGAATTACCGATTCGTTCGTTCCCTCGTCCGCGGAACCGCCGATCTCCCATGTCTCGCCATGATCGTCGCTGTAGATGATATGAGAGTGGTATGGATCATCCCTACTGAAATTCTTTTTAACAATATGGTCGCAAGGGATGACCAGTCTGCCGGAGCTAAGCTGAATCCCGTGACACGGTCCGGTCGCGTACCACGACCAGCTAGGTTCTTTCACGTCATCTGTAATCTCTCTGGGCTCGGTCCACGTCAGCCCGTCGTCTGTGCTGTGTGTTTTCCACACAGTTCTTGGTGCCTTGCCTTCAATAATCATACCCTCGTCGCCGTCCTGAAGGTTCTTGCAGAATATCAGCCAGAGTGTGCCGGTTGATTTATCGAGAACCGGGGCCGGATTGCCGCAGACCCAGCCGTCTTGGGTCGCCACCACAATCGGTTTGTCGAAATCCGCGCCATGGTTGGTGCTGCGGCGGAGCAGCAGATCAATCTGCCCGGAATCGCTGCATGAATAACGCCGTCCTTCGCAAAATGCGAGAATTGTTCCTTCGGAGCTTACTTCTAACGCCGGGATTCGGTAACAGGCGTAGTCGTCGCGACCCGATGTGAAAAGGGTACTTGTGTAAATGTTTGCCATAGTGGCGCCAACATATCAGTAAAAAGCTGTAAGTTTCAATAAAAAAAAAAGCCGCCCCGTAAATCACGGAACGGCCTGCTACACCTCCATCGGGAAAGAGCCTACTAGCTGCTCTTAATCTCGATAGTTTTTGGTTTTGTTTCCGGTCTTTTGCTGATCGACAGATTGAGAAGCCCGTTTGAGAAAACCGCTTCAATCTTGTCTTTATCGGCGTCCTTAGGCAGCACAAAGCTGCGGCTGAACGATCGGCTGCTTCGTTCTTTGAGAAGATACTCCGCTTTCTCCTCGGTCCGATCTTCTACTTCTTTCGATGAAATGGTGAGTAGAGTGTCTTCGATCTTGACTTCTACATCCTTCTCGGAAAGTCCGGGTAGTTCCATTTCAAGAACATAATCGTTTTCGTCTTCTCTGATATCTACTCTCGAGGTAGATGGTTTGGCAGATGCGGAATTGGAAACAAAGGAATTGAACATTCTATCGATGTCTCCGATCAGACTGCTTGAACTCGGACCGTAATTTACAATACTTCTCATGGTAACACCTCCAAGTGTTTAATTTCTGCATATAGATACGCAGGAACCGTGCCAACTTAGGTGTAGATTCTAAATCTATACTATATAAGAAATTAGATTAATGTATAATGTTATCCGGCTTTATGTTTAAAAGGAAAATGGTTCAAAAAGACACATAGAGTAAAAATGACACATTCGGGAGGGTCGTTTTGTCCCGTTCGCGCCGAAATCCGCTACATTTTCTCGAAAGCAAGATCGGGCAGTATATCACTTTGAGAGAGAATCCCGCGATTCGTGCCGCCGGTGAGCATTAGAGCAGATACATATCCAAAGTCATTCGCGCCTTTTATGTCGCCGCTGAGCATGTCTCCGACCATTACCGTGCGGGATTTTCGCAATGTGCGTCGAATCCGTTTTTGAAGCCGCTGGTGGCTGAATTCGAATAGCGCGGGATGAGGTTTGCCGAGGTAAACAGGACTGATTTCAATTCCGTTGGCCAGGCAGATGTCCACGATAAATTGTGTTACACCGCCGGAGGCAATAACTATTGTTTCTCCATCGCCTGGAAAAAAAAGATCCGGATTTGGACATATAAGATAGGCTTTCGGCTTTGTCATAAGGAAATTGACTACGCCATTTATCGCTCTTTGCCAGTCGACCACACCTTCTCCGACAAGAACACCCTGGCATTCGGGTAGTTTTGCGACATCTGCGGTAACTCGAAGTCCGGCAGCTTCCGCATAACACGGCTCTCCCAATTTTGCGATCATATAGAATAGGTTGCCCTTGAGATTGTGGGAATCGACAAAAGGCTTTAATGAGTGGCCGCTTGAGGTAATATATTCGAGAGGAATATCGAGACCCGCGTCTGATAAGGTCTTTCGTCTTTCCTCTGCCGAATCATCCGCTGAGTTTGTGAGTATCCCGTAAGGCGTATCGTGCTCGTTTAGTGTACCAAGCAATTGATCCGCTTTTGGCAGCAAAACCCCGCGTCGAATGAGTACGCCGTCTATATCGAGAACAACCGCGTCGAGATTGTCTCTTTCAGCTTGGTACCAGTCCAAAAAACTCGGTAGTATCTTCATATATTATAGACTCCGGCATTTCAAAAGAAGTCATCTTAGTTGAGATGCCCGCTTACCTCAACCGGCAGGCGTGTGATACGGTGTTTTTGCCGATTAGATAACCCAGGAGGAACGTGAATGATTGATCTATCGAAATTGGAAATATGGTTTGTTACGGGGAGTCAGCATCTCTACGGTGAAGAGACATTACAGCAGGTTGCCCGGGATTCGCAGAATATAGCCAAGGGAATCGCCGACGAGGCGGATCTTCCTGTCAGCATCGTGTATAAACCTGTTCTTACTTCGCCCGACGCAATTCATCGCCTCTGTCTCGAGGCAACTGCGGCCGAGTGCTGCATTGGAATAATTACCTGGATGCATACGTTTTCACCTGCAAAGATGTGGATCGCCGGACTGAAAGCCCTCGGTAAACCTTTTGCGCATCTTCATACTCAGCATAATCGAGATATTCCGTGGTCGAGCATTGATATGGATTTCATGAATCTCCATCAGTCGGCCCATGGGGGAAGGGAGTTCGGGTTTATCGGTTCGAGAATGCGGATCGACAGGAAGGTAATCGTCGGATACTGGAAAGACAACGATGTCCTCTCCGACTTGGATACGTGGGTCCGTGCAGCGTGTGCCTGGCACGACTCACAGCATGGTCACATTGCCCGTTTCGGGGACAACATGCGGGAAGTCGCGGTAACCGAAGGTGACAAAGTTGAAGCTCAGATTCAGCTTGGCTATTCCGTAAGCGGATACGGGATCGGCGACCTAATCGAATATATGAAGACGGTATCCGACGCCACTCTGGAACAGCTGCTGCAAGAGTATCAGGATACTTATCTATTGGGCAGCGGACTGAGCATCGACGGCGAGGGAAGAGACCGGCTCATGGATGCCGCAAGAATAGAGGCCGGGATGCGGGCTTTTCTTGAAGACGGCGGTTTTACCGGATTCACCACTACTTTCGAGAACCTCCATGGCTTGAAGCAGCTGCCGGGTCTTGCCGTTCAGCGGTTGATGGATTCAGGTTATGGATTCGGCGGTGAAGGTGACTGGAAAACCGCGGCGCTGGTACGTGCTATAAAGGTTATGGCTACCGGATTACCCGGGGGAACTTCCTTTATGGAAGACTATACCTATCATCTGGACGCGAAAGGTATGAAAGTCCTCGGTGCACACATGCTCGAGGTTTGCCCTTCTATATCTACCGGTGCGGTGTCTCTAGAAATTCACCCGCTTGGGATAGGCGGGAAAGATGATCCGGCCCGTTTGGTTTTCAATGTTCCTGAAGGACCAGCCGTAAACGCATCGATTATGGATATGGGTAATAGATTCCGAATGGTAGTGAATGAGGTTGATGTTGTAGCGCCTGATCAGCCGCTTCCGATGCTTCCGGTAGCTCGTGTTGTATGGGTGCCCCGTCCCAATTTGAAAATCGCCGCAGCCTCCTGGATCCTGGCCGGCGGAGCCCATCACGCCGGCTTTAGTCAAGCTGTTGGTGCCGGTCATCTCGAAGACTTTGCCGAAATTGCGGGAATCGAATACCTGAGGATTGGAAAAGAAGCCACGATATCGGATGTGAAGAAAGAACTGCGGTGGAACGAGATGTACTACCATTTGGCCAGGGGACTGTGACATTTTTATAATGCCCTAAAGCTTGCTAGATTGAATGTAAGCATTCGTAGACCCCTTTTGGCTGGACATAGCAGAAACCATGTGCTATGC
>JABGPX010000215.1 GCA_018644745.1 Spirochaetales bacterium | reverse complement strand
CCGACGGCAAGCGGCTCAATACAGGCACCATCTTCAAAAGAGGCATTCTCCGGAAGTTTATGCACAAAAAGGGCCTTGTGGCTGATGAACTCCCTGAATGATCCGTGGGAGGGGGGCGCGCCGAGGAACATTACATTTACGCAGAGATTGTACCTGCCTGAGAGGCAGTGCTCGCATTTGAGGCAGGGAACCCCCGGCTCAATCGTGACCCTGTCGCCCTCGCGGAGGTGGGTAACATCAGATCCGAGTCCAGCAACTGTGCCCGATGACTCATGACCGAGGATCAGCGGCTCGGTGATGATGTTATTCTTGATCCTGCCATCCCTGAAGTAGTGCAGATCGCTGCCGCAGATACCGGTGGCATAAACCCTCACCAGCACCTCATCGCTGGCATAATCAGGCGTATCAACTTCCCTCAAAGACAGCTTTCCGGCCCGCTCCAGATATGCAGCAATCATGGACACTCCCGATTCGCTTTTGATATCTAATATATCTGATATTATCACTCCGAGGTAAGATCGTCAAGAATCGCATCGCGTCGTTCAATCCCGCGGCGGTAGTTCCAAGCGTCCTCTTGTGATGCTCAGCGATTGCCGAGAAACTCTCTGTTACTGTTCGTGGGCTCCGCAGAAATTATTCATTCGCCTTGGCAAGGGCCGGTAATCAAGTAGAGATAAATTTGCTCCTGCTGTGGCTCCTGCGTTAGACTTAACTTAGAGGAATCACGAGGTGGTAAAATGAAAATCGGAAAAACAATAGTAGGCGGCCGATCTAGCTATGATGGGTACCCGGTTGAGTGTCCACGTGGTATCGAGATTCTTTTAAAAAAAGCCAAAGTCGACCAGCAATTTCGCCAACTATTGTTGAGGACTCCCGAGGAATCCGCCATATCAATCGGCTTGAATCTTACTGCCAGCGAACAATTGATTCTCGCCAATACCAATCGAGCAATAATGGAAAAAATGATCGATTTTATTGATGTTCCTAAACACCATGTAAATACGTTCATGGGATCGAAAGCCGCCGCTATGCTTGCTATCGTAATTGCTACTTCGTTTGTACAACCCCCTTTTGCGTGGTCCGGAGGAGCACGTGAAGAGAATTCGGTAAGTCCCATAGCCGTTGCACAGCTATATGCGCAGCTTGATCTTCAATCTGTACAAGAGGCGCTCTTGAGCTATGCAATAGAGAATAATGGCAGTTTTCCCTCAACGCTGCAGTGGCTGCTCGACGGTCCATTAGAATCATTTGTCAAAACTGACGTGCCATATTACGAATGGCACCTTCAATACCGATATATGGGAATTTCGAGAACTGATATGTCGGCAGAGAACTACGCACTTATTCGAAATGATGGGCCATTGACGGCATTCGAATCGGGCAACGGCATCGGACCGCCGATTGAAACGGAAAAGCACGCATTCTGGCATCCTAATCCGGTCGCTATCATATTCCCGAAGGACAACGACAATATTTTTATTAAAGGACAAACCGTCGAAAAGATCGTAATGAACGCAAGCCACGAGAATAACGACGCGGCTCTCGAATGGTATCTAGATGGAGAGCGCATCGCGGATACACGCGGAATACATGCGATTCCTCTCCCCGGAAAAATCACGATGGGCAAACATTACCTTTTCGTTATCGATGCCGACGATAATTACTCGGGTGTGGTTTTCGGGGTGAAGAGGGCGGACAAATGAGCAGGGTTACCGCGGATATTACTATTCTGAATCTTAACATGCTCTATCTAAAATACTACGACCGGATTGACCGGGAGCTTCACATACCCCTTGGGCCGCTTTACCTAACACGGGCGCTGGAAGACGCCGGTTTTTCGGTAGATTTCAGGGATTATCAATGCTCAGAGTATAAGGATCCCTTTCTTATATCAAACTGTATGGATTTCCTAAGCGACGCGGCAGATATTATCGGGATTTCCGTCATGGCCAACCTTCTGCCGTTTGCATTGCTGCTATCAAAGGAAATAAAAACGGTCAATCCTGACAAAACCATCATTCTCGGCGGCGTGGGCGCAAAAGCTGTTGAAGAAACGATTCTTGAGCAATTTGAATATATCGATATTATTGCATACGGGGAATTCGATTTTGCCGGGCCAATGCTTTTGGAGGCCCTTGTTAACCATGAGGATCTTGGCGGGTGCCCTAATATTTTTTTTCGTAACAACGGTAACATTACTCAAAATCCGCCGTGCCCGCGGTTAAGCTGCCTGGACGAGATAGCATATCCAGCCTATGAAAAAATCGATATCAGCCGTTACGGCGCTATAAACATTCTCACCTCTCGTGGGTGTCCCTTTAAATGCAGCTTCTGTTCGGTTGCGCCAATTTGGGACTTCGAGCCATATCTGCGCTCCGCGGATAATATTATCGGCGAGATCGAAATGATACAGAAACGGACCGGCAAAGAACTTTACCTATTCCAAGATGAATATTTTTTGGCCAGCCCCGAGAGAGCGAAGGAGTTTTCCCGGAAGCTGCTAGATGCCGACCTCAATATAAAATGGAAGGCCTTTGGACGGGTGAATCTTGTGGACCGTGAAGCGATGGAGCTCATGTCGAGAAGCGGTTGCATCGAGCTCCGTTTCGGAGTCGAGTCCGGATCGGCAGAGATTCTGCAAAGGATCGTAAAGGGATTCGATCCGGAGCAAGCCATCGAGGTGATATCCGAAGCAAAAGAGATATTCCAGGGAGTTGATGCCTTTTTTGTTTGGGGGTATCCCTTCGAATCGATGGATCAATTCTACCAATCGGTTTTTCTCATGAATTCCTTCCGAATAATGGGAGTTCGTGTCCTTCCCTCGCTTCTCTGCTACCTACCTCAAACTCGAATTTACCACGAGGTCGACAAAGAACGATTAGAGTTCAGTTATGAAATGATGCCTGAGTATATGATAACCGGCCATGAAACCTGCCGTGGATCCGGCATTGAAATAGAATCTCATTACCAGTTCATCTATCGTTTCATTCAAGACAATAAGGACATTTTCCCTGGTTTTTATCATTACGACATCGCGGGAAATATTCTTCCTAAAATGCGGGTTCTGCAGGAGTTCGGCTTTTATAGAACAAATGGAAGTGACGAAATCTCAGAATCGTGCGGGGCTCATTCGGGACAAATTCTCACCAGAGTGTAGTCGAACACCTCCAGTAATATTATTCTTCCCAATCTGTTACAATTCCATTCTCGATATATGCGTATGTATCGATTCCATTATAAAAATACTTTTTGTGTACACCGTCGGTTCCATTGGTAATTTCCATTCTGTCCGGATCGCCCATACTTCCCAGAAGCGATAGCTCTGACATTCCGGTGAATACCGCTCGCTTCAAAACAGCATTAATTTCCTTTTCTGAATATGTGCCTTCATATTAAGCAGCGAAGGTCAAACGCTCGATATGCTCACTCGCACGATTTGAAACAACAATTCCACCGATAAACCCAACAACTCCAGCCACTCCCGCGGTTAAACCGACAGAAGCAGATCCAGAGTTCGAGTCTTCCGCGATGAAGTAGTAAACTGTTCCGAAAAAAGCGGAAAGAATCGCGCCTTTCGAAACGTTATCTGCGACCGAGCGGCGAAACTCGTGTTTTTCAAGGACTGGCTGAATGACACTTTGAGCTCCTACTACTCCGACTATGTTTGAAATGACGATGAACACGGCAGCAAGCTTCTTCACTTCATCCTCCTATTTTTTCTCCTACTAGAGTGACAGTTAATAAATAATACTGATATGTTTCTTGTATAAACATTATCATGGCATTACCAAAAGATAAGAACCACCGCATACGGGATCCATCCCGCCGTCAGGAGAAATATACCGGTCACAAGCTTCCGACGGTCCACGGGTGCAGCGGCTGCCGTCTGGTTTTTTTCTTGAAAGGAGCCGGCAGATTCATCCAGCTCGAGGAGCAGCGTGTCGAGATGGTTCAAAAGACCTTTAATCCGCAGACGTTCGCGCCCTGCCCTGCCGGAACTATTACGAAAGCCCTCGGTCAGTGCCTCGAAGTAGGAAAACGAGCGGAACAGCAGTCCGCCGAAAACTCCCGGCAGCGCGACGCCCCGACCGATAGATATCCGGGACACATAGATGAGTCCAATCAAGAGCGAACCTTTCGATATACCATTCTCCAGAGCTCCTCCCGTAATCTTCATCCGGCCGATGATAAGCAGTACTCTTCCGTTTGGAACAAGTAGATTAGCCAGAACCACTCCTGCCATGAGCAGCAGTGGGGGAAGTATCCGAATCCTTTTTCCTGAGGTCCCGGCGAGCATCATAAAAAATATCATCTGGGCGCATCGCACATACATTTCAGGCTGAAGTGCAACCGCGACAAGAGTGAGAAGACCGCATGCCGGCAGGAAATACTGGCCCCGGGATTTGCTCTTAGTCATCTTTATTAATTCTCATTAGTGATACCTGATACCAGCGGGAGTCGGTGCAGAATGCCGACGCCGCGATCCCGAGAATGACCGAAGTGACCAGTCCAACCACAAGAAACGGAGCGACTATATACCTGGTGCCGGCACCGAAGAGGAAAACCGACGCGAGACCAAGCTGAGCGGTTGTACTAGAAAGAGCACCCATTACGCTAATTCCTATAAGACTAATGTATCTCCCGCCGATTCGCCGAACGACAAGCATTACAAGTACGCTGGAAAAGGTGCCTGCGGCGGAGAGCAGAAAGATATACGAAAATAGAGTTCCCGTCACAAGGCCCTGGCCGACAACTTTGAGCGATGCAAGCAGCATAACCTGGGGCGCGCTCAAGAGACCGAGAGAGATGAGAAGCGGCAAATTCGCAAGCCCGAGACGAAGAAACGGGAGAGGCTTTGGTATCATATGCTCCACCAGCGAAAGGAGCATGCAGCAGGCCCCGAGCAGGGCGATTAAGTCGCGCCTAGTAACTGAGAGCGTCAATCTCGGTTTCTTCATTGCCGGTTATCCTGACGAAAATTCTATTCGGTAAGCAGGCGGTCCAGTCTCCGCTGGAGTCAAGAGCTCCCGCGTTTATACAGATTTTCTCAGTGCATGGAGAGTCAACGACGCGGGCCGAACCGTCGGAAATTTCGATATGAGTGATTCCAAGTGGTCCCTCAAACTCCAGCTCTCGGTCACTTTCAAGGGCGTAAAGCCACTCGCCGCCGTCGGCTCGAATCTGCACATGAGATGATCCGCTTGCATCTGAATAGATCGCGATCGCGACGAAGGTGGTCAACCCAAGGGCAAACAGCACCGCGGCATAATCAAGGGGTCTAATTTTCATAAGTTTCCGATTCATTCAAGTACACCGTAGTTTGAATCGATGAGCAAAAATCTGTAACAACCCCTGGGAGCAGCACAGATATTGGTATACGGGGACGGGTAATCATCCTCAGAAACTACCACACCTTTAAATGAATCATCAATATCGCTTGACTGTATGCGATACATCCTGTTACGAAGACCTATGAATACATGGAATGTGAATGAAATCCTTGCAGCAATGCGGCAGGGCGGTGAGATCGCATTAAGCTACTATGAGAGCCCCTCTGCAAGGCTCAAGTCGGATATGTCATTAGTCACGGAAGCAGATCACGCTATTGAACACGCTTTCGAGGAGCTCTTTGATATTCCGGAAGAAGGATCGTATCTGATAGGTGAGGAAACAATACACAAAAAAGACAATCGATACGTAGAAAAGGCGCTAGAAGAAGTGGCCTGGATTATTGATCCGATCGATGGAACCGCGCCGTATGCTCATCACATCCCAACCTGGGGTATTTCAATCGCTCGAATGGAAGGTGGTGTGATTACCGATGGTGCAATATATCTTCCGGTAACCGGAGAGATGTATATCACTTCCGGGAGTGAGATTCTCGCAGGTACGCACCCTTGCGATTCTTTTGAAGAGCTGGAGCTGAAACCTATAAAGATAGTCCGAAGAAAACCCGATGTCGGCGGAATGGTTGCCCTTACACAGACAGTGGTGAAGCGAGGCACTTTTACGTTGGATAATCCGGTACAAGCGCTGGCCTGCGCTGTGCTGCCCATGGCATACTTACTGACCGGCCGCTTTCTCGGCTATACCGGAACGGTGAAACTATGGGACATTGCCGGCGCTTTGGCGATGCTCACCCGTGCGGAGTTCACCTGCAAACTTATGAACGGCACAGTTGTCGGAACGGCAGTCTCACCGGAAGTGTACCATCTCGACGAGGACAGCCCGTACAGATGGTTCCTTCGCGACCGGATAATCTG
>JABGPX010000423.1 GCA_018644745.1 Spirochaetales bacterium | reverse complement strand
TTTCTGAAGAAGCTCAAAACCGTCTATGCCCGGTAAATTGATATCAAGAACGATTAAATCGAACTCGCCGTCAGGCACCCGCAAGAGCGCCGACTCGCCGTCACCCCGTATCTCGGATTCTATTCCGTCTTTTTGCAGATACATTTGAATGAGTTCGGCAAGTTCTAGTTCGTCCTCGATTATCAATACCCGGCCTTTCATGGCTAAAAGCTGCCGCCTCCCATATTTACGCTTATTTGTATGGATAAGCTGTCACCATTTGGGGTGTACTCATCCCCCGCGTCACCATACCGATACGGTGTGCTCAGGCTCAAACTCAATCCATCGAATGGCCTGATTGATAGTGATGGACTGACATATCCCGACATGTCGCTGAAGTTCTGCAGCCAGAAAGCCTGCAAACTCAAATCGCTTCCCAATATGCCGTTCCAGCCGGCACTCACCGCGGCATAGTGCAAACCGGTATTCATAACATCCGAGAAGTTAAGTTCTTCGGCGCCGATCAGCGCAAATACCCCCGGGCCATTATCTTTCAAGACCGACTGATTTATATAACCTTCTCCATTATACAGGTACTGCCCGGTCATATTAACAGAGGATTCCATCTCATCAGAGGAATACATAAATGAGAAGCCCGCGGTAGCGTGATAAAAGAGATCTTCTTCGAATGTCACCGTGTTCAAGCCAAATGGCGTCTCGAGTGTAACCGGGATTTCTTCGACAAAGGTCCGATCAGAACCATATTTCATTACGGCCTCCACGAACATATCAACATCCCATATCGGAAATGAGACCGTCAGCATCGCAGCCGGCGCCGCTCCTTTCATATAAAGAGCGCCAAGCCCAAGTTCCAAAGCGCCAAAGGCAAGCTCCGACTTGGCGGCAATGCCAATCTCATCAACGGCTTTAATGTTATTTGCGATAAAATACAAGTACAGATTGTGCGAGTTTATCGGTACATGGGTTTTTAGAGATACAGGACCTTCGGGCTCGGCATCCGGATCTTCAGGATTGATTTCGGTTATGTTCAGGAGGTCCGCCGGGCTGAAGAAATAGCCGACACCCCAGTTTATCGCATGTTTTCCGCCGCGGAAGTAAACACGATCATTCCAAGTAAAATCACTGAACAACTCTTTTATTTCAATAACATCCTCAAAGTCTCTTGAATCATCCTGTGTATCAAATGGATAAGAAATCGAGGATTTTCCGAAAATACGTAAATCTTTACTCGGTCGCGCATCGAAATACAATGTTGCTGCCGGGGACACCGATGCACTGTCACTCGTCGGCTTGAAAATATTTTCAAAGAATCCCGACGGGTCCGCCCAATTCCAGGAACTTACCGCGGAGAAAGTATATCTTCCACCAATATCAACAGCTTCGGAGATCAGCAGCGTATCCTGGATGCCCGTCACTGACTCTACATCCTGAATAAAGAGGTCTTCTTTTGATTCAGAATTGGAGTCGCCAAATAGCGCATCTTCGCTTGTTTCGATACTGCTCGATGCTTCACCATCGCCGAACATCGGCGATAATAATAAAACGCACAACAACCCGCCAATCGTAATAATCCGGAGTAATTCTTTAGTCATATTGTTACCGATTTACTCTCTCAACATATGCCTTAGAAAAAAGCGTATCAGGAAGATCTTCAATAGAAATATCAGTTATAGAAATCTGCGTCTTTTTCCCTTCAACCAAGTTATCGATAAAAATCATTTTTGTGGCCATGTATTTATCCCCAACTTTTGCGTATGACGGCAGGTATTGGGTCCTCATCAGCCGGTCATTGGCGCTGTAATCTTCAGTCTTCAAGACGAGGTTGGTATCCCTGGTCATCCAGATTTTCGTTCTGGGATAGGTCACTTCATTGTGCCGGCCTTCCAATTCCATTATATACACGTTAAATTTTCCTAGGGTTCCTTCCTCTAAGCTGACAACCTTATAGTCCTCTGCCACCGATGATTCGCCAAAATCTGAATTGTTCGCATCTGACTGAGCAAACTGCTCCTTCATCGATGTGTGGCTGAACTTTCTACTTTCCGGGTCGTAGAACCAGAGGCTATCATCGATCATAAGGTAACCCTGACCTCGCTGTGTAACCGGTTCCTGGAACAACATAAGAAACTTATCTTCCGAATCACGGCGGAACTGCTGGATTACATTTTTTTCAATCCCGCTTTCAGGATCCTCACTAATCATGGTCATAACAGCGGTAAAATCCCCTTCGTCAAAGTTCATCTGCATATCCATGTTTTCAAGAAGCAGCTGTGCCTCATCGAGGGTAAGAGCATATACGCCCATCGGAATGAGCAAGGAAATAAGTATCGCGATGAAAATCAAGTTTTTCTTTTTCATGTATTGCCTCCTTGTGGCTAATAGGTCGTTCTAAGCGCAACAGCCGGATCGAGTTTCGCTGCTTTCCGGGCCGGAAAGTACGCAGATCCGAGAGTGGCGAGAGAAATTATAAAGAAAGTTGAGATGATATTTGACGGCACTACGGGAAACGCAAAAGAGTCGGCTACCAAAAAGAGCTGGAGAGGCGACTCGGATGATATGGGCACAATGCTCAATATCGCGGAAAGCACAAGGGCGATGATAAGCCCCGCGAGAGCTCCGGCAAGGGCGAGTATAAGGGCTTCGGAGAGAAAAATGTTCCGCACCTCCCCTCGCTGCATTCCTATCGCCCGCATGGTTCCGATCTCCTGGGTGCGCTCTATAAGAACCATGCGGAAAGTATTCAGCAGCCCTACCATGGTAATAATTATGAGCACGATAAAAATGATATAAGAAACCGTGTTAAGAACATTCACCGTACTGGTAATAGATACCATTACGTCGTTTATATTTAAGATAGCAAAACGGGTACCTTCCCACCGATCTTCAGCCTCGACTTTGCTTGAAAACATGCCGCCGCCCATGAGCGCGGCCATGCCCTGCATCTGGTCCCTCATCCCGCCGAGACCACCTTCCTCCTCGGTTTCCGGCTCTGTTCTGCCAAGTGAAGCCAGAAAATCCTGCAGCAATGATGTAGCTTTGGCCGATGCCGTTGGATCTTCTAGGGCAATATTCAGAACTTGATAATCGTCTTTACTAAGCCCGATAAAGCTGTTGAGATATGGACGATCTGCATATGCAGAAGAGAAACTGAACATAGAGTCTCCCTCGGTTATGGCCAAAACTTCAAACTCGGCGACATTCTGCTGACCGGTTACCGTGCTCGTTCTCACCAGCACGGTTTCTCCAATTTGCACATCGATATCTTTCGCAGTATATTCCGGCAAAACGAGTCCGCGCGGATCCATATCGACAGATATTTCGCCTGAAACAACCGAGAGAGTTTCAACCAATTCCGGTTCATCCGCCCAGTCGACGCCTTCTATAGACACGCTCGTGCTCTTCGACCCGAAAATTATCTCGCCGAACACCCGGGACCGGTATGTTCGTTCGGTTATCTGAGCTTCTATGAGCTGGAGGGCTTCTCCCAGCACATCCCTGTCTTTAATCACAGAAACTTGGTTTCCGCTGTCCGTCAATTCCTGACCGGTAATGTACAGCTGCCCGCCAAGCATATCGGTAAAATTGCTAGAGGCGGTGTTGGTTATCCCGGCAGTAAAGCTTCCGATTAACGTTATGATCATCACCCCGAAGGCGATCGCGCCTCCGAGAAGAATGGAGCGTTTTTTTTGCCTGGTTATATTTCTCAGCGCTATTCGCGTAACATTCATATTCAAAAAGCTCCTATTTAGTTGCCATCGCCTGACGAGGTTCTATCCTCAATGCAAGAGAGGCGGGATAAAGACTCGCCAGAACTCCCGCGGCTGTCATTCCGACAAGCGAAATGATTACAGATCCTGCTGAAATGACTGGTTTAATAATCGATCCGCCGGCAAGCATCTGCAAAATCATATTTTCGGTTTCTATCTGAGCCACGCCGATACCAATGATGGTCGCCAATCCAAGAAGTATTCCCAGACCTCCAAAGAAAATCGCAATGATAAACGTTTCCATAATTATCATTCGCCTTACAAAGGACTTCTGAGCTCCGATAGCGCGCATCGTGCCGATTTCTCCGATACGCTCGGTAACTGATATAACCAGGGTGTTCATAATTACGATTACCGCCACAACCGCGATAATTAGTATGATTACATTGAAAATGAGACGGAGCGCGGATGTTATTTCCGCAACCTGCCCTGCGGCGTCGATCCATGTATATGCAGTTACTTCCAATCCCAGTTCATCAAACTCCTCATTGAGCTGGCGGACCATCCTTCTCATTTGGCTCTCGTCATCCAAACGGATAAGAAGATAATGCCATGCGTCCGGATTTACCGCGTTATACAGCTCCCGAGAATCATCGCCGCCAAAGATCTTAAAGTTCTCATCACCAGCTTGAACAGCATTATCTTCTACAAGAATTAATCCATCATCACTGCCGAATAAAGAGTCTTCGTCTACTTCGCCAAGATTGGCGATTTCATCTTCGGTAAGCACAGCGGCAACGTCGGTAATTTGGGTCATGCCGTTTAAAGCCCTCATATTTTCGCCGTCAATATACGATGTCATCATCTGCGAAGCGACGCTTGCTTCGTATATACCCACGACGGGAACCTCTCGAATCTTTATGCCCGAGACTTGCGAAGTGCTTGTGAGTATTACCTTATCGCCAACATCCACGGTGTCTCCGGTAGATTCTTCAAGCATTTCAATAGCAGTAGTGGCAAGAACAATTCCTTCTTCACCTTCCTTGAGAAATCTCCCTGAAAGAAGCTGAATACTGTCAGGGAAAAACTCTCGATATCGTTCAGGATTCACGCCGAGAAGTTGGGTGAATCCACTCCCTTCGCCGCCAAACTGTATGGTAGCCATGCCGCTGATCTGCGGGCTAACCGATTTGATCCTGTTGCTCGATAGAAGATGATCCAAGACTGAATCGAAATCTCTAATGATGGGTACTACGGCGTCATCCATCATCTCAGGTCCGCCTCCAACAAGAGACGGGTTCTCTAATGAGGCCGGAAAAACAGCGATATGCCCTGTATTATATTCGATAAAATTTTTGCCTATGCCAGCTGTAACCGTATCGATTATTGAATTGCCGGCGACAAGAATATACATCCCGAAGGCTATGATAAGTCCGATTATAAGAGTCTTAACTTTGTGCTCTTTTAAGTTTCTGTATACTATTTTCAGCAGTATTCCCATACTAATTCTCGGATCCTGCGGGCGAAGCATTCCGCTTATTTTCGGTTACTTTTCCATCGAGAAGCCTAATGATGTGATCAGCAATATCTACGATAGAAGGATCATGGGTTGAGAAAATGAAAGTTGTACCAAGCTCCTCGTTCATTCTTTTCATCAGCTCAATGATAGCCTCACCTGTCGCTGAATCGAGGTTGGCCGTCGGCTCATCCGCCAATACAATGCGCGGCTTTGTAGCTAATGCACGCGCGATAGCAACTCGCTGCCTTTGGCCGCCGGAAAGCTCATTTGGCTTATGATCCCGCCATTCCTTTAGTCCGACTGATTCGATGAGATGATCGATCCATTCGACTCGTTCCTGCTTATCGATAGTTACCTTACCGAGGAGCAGCGGAAATTCCACATTTTCGAATACATTCAGGACCGGTACCAGATTGAAAGATTGGAATATAAATCCCAGCACCTGGTGGCGCAAGGTGGTGATCTCTTTATCAGAAAGCTCACTTGTCAGCTTGTCGTCTATTCTAACGAATCCATCGGTCGGTGTATCAATACAACCGATAAGATTGAGAATAGTCGACTTCCCGGATCCGGATGGACCCGCGATGGAAATAAAGTCGCCTTCAACGATGTCGAAGGAAACTCCTTTCACCGCATGAACCTCTGTTTTACCAAGGGGATATTTTTTGTGTGCGTTTTCTAATTGTACAATTGGCATTTTGCCCTCCTGGAACTGCGATGAAAATTACATTAGCTAGAGTAAATGGTCCATTTATGGCGAATGAATGATTATAACGTTTTGTTATATTTGATTTACAGCTTTCCTATCGTTGTGATGAAGATATCAATCTGATATCATCCGTCCTAATAAGAGGTATATACATGATCGAAATACATACCATTGTAGCCGCGACAGACGACAGAGTTCGAACCGATACAGCATCAATCCTGGAAAAAAAAGATGGTGAGTTACTGATAGTTTACCACAGCTATTCCGCCGGGGACGGCGGCAGCGGCGATTTCGGCGCGGCGAGAATATATATGCAAAGATCCGGAGACATGGGACGAAACTGGGAGCAGGAAAAGC
>JABGPX010000671.1 GCA_018644745.1 Spirochaetales bacterium | reverse complement strand
ACCCAACCTCGTATTGTTCAGAAAAATCCGTAATATTGGCTACATGATTCAGGTAAAAGTGCCGATCTACGAAACAGAGAGAACTGCCTTTCTCTACCGCGCTCTCAATAAAAAAATGACCATGCGTATTTTCGCCTGACAGCGGCACAAAAAGGCTGCCAGGCACGCATTCTCGGCTGTCGATTTGCACATTATCGACGTCAAAAGGCGTGCCGATTATTTTGGCGTCGGTAATAAGAGCAATTTCAACACCTGTCGGCAAAAATGACTGCACCTCAACCATCCCCGTCTCCGGCGTCTGTTCTTATATCGATCCGGATACCACCAGCGCTTTCAGTTTTCTCTAAATAGTCCATTTCTCGCGCAATTCCATCTATTCTAGCGGGTGAACCAAGCACTTCTATCCCAATAATTACCTTCTTATTGCTCTCGAGCCAGGTCTGCTGCTCAATTTCCAGCCGTTCGGTCTCAGCTTCCGACTCCTCGTACCTAAACGCCTGCCATACATTCAGATAGAATAACACGGGCACGCTTAGTACTATAAAAATGAGCAGCCTTTTTTTATTCTTCAAAGCTCTTCCTCATTCACTTTGCGCACCACCCGCAACTTGGCGCTTCTAGATGGAGAGTTACCAGAGACTTCCTCTTCTCCGGGACGCACGGGCTTTTTTGTAAGAATTTCAACAATTCGCTTGCCCCCACAATTACACATCGGCCATTCAGGAGGACAGGTACAGGATTTGTTCTTTACTCTGAAAAAACGCTTTACAATTCTGTCTTCGAGAGAATGAAATGAAATAACCGCAATTCGTCCTCCTACGACAACCGTAGACACTGCGGCCTGAAGCGCCTGCTCCAATCTGACCAATTCGCCGTTTACTGCGATCCGCAGGGCCTGAAACGAACGAGTCGCAGGATGGATTCTTCCATATCGATAGGATGGGGGCACTGCGTTCCAGATAATGTCTGCGAGCTGCTTACTCGTCCCGATTCTCTCATACGCTCGAGCAGCAACAATTTCTCTTGCGATTCTTCGGGATAGTCTCTCTTCACCATATTCAAAAATGATATCTGCAAGTTCTTCTTCCGGATAATTATTTACGATATCAGCGGCAGTAAGCTCGAGTCCCGCCTCCAGCCTCATGTCCAGCTCTTCATCACGACTAAACGAGAAACCGCGATCGCCCTTCTCGTAATGATATGTCGAGATTCCCAAATCAAAAAGAATGCCATCCGGCCTTTCCAATTCGGTGGGATAAGAAGCGAAAAACTGATTAAACCAGGTATTATAGAAAACAACTCGATCGCCATGGCTCTTTAATCGTCGGGCGGCAACTTCCATTATTCGTTTGTCGGCATCGACGCCGGCCATTCGAATTTTTGAGTTCGATTTCAGAAAATAATCTGTATGCCCCCCTTCGCCAAGGGTGGCATCGATAAAAAAACCCTTTGAGTCGTCGGGAACAAGAAACTCAAATGTTTCAGCAGCGAGAACTGATGTATGAACAATATCAATAGTAGCGGTCATAGTGAAAGTATTTTCCCAAGTTCTTCGGCTGCTACCTGAAACTCAGTTTCATTTTCCTCCCAATATTGTCTATATATCTCTTCATCCCATATTTCGAGATGTGTGCCGATGGCCAATATTACGCACTCTTTTTTCAAGTTGGCAAAATCTCGAAGCGCCGGGGAAACCGTAATCCGACCAGTTTTATCAAATTCCGCTTCCTGCGCAGGAGCAATGATGCGGCGCTGTATCAATCTCGCTCTTGACTGAAACAAATTTGTAGATTCAGTGAGATTGTCGCAGATCCGCTGCCATTCATCCGGCGAAAAAATCCAGAGGCAAGTATCAATGCCCGTAGTAAGAGTTATCGTGCCGTTTTCAAAGTGAGTTCTTACGCGGGAAGGCAGCAAGATGCGGCCTTTGTCATCTAAAGTAGCTTTAAATTCACCTGTTATCACTTAATGTCCCACATTAACCCAAATTTCCCCACTTATTCCCACCACTGTCTTCTATAATATCCCAGGAACGGCCGGCGTCAACAGAGATATTTAGGATAAAGTAGATAAAAAGCACGGAAAAATCCCAAACATCTTTACATGCGTGTAGTAAATGCTCCAAAGCTTGCTAGTCTCATGCCATTGCATACTTTGGGATCCGGGGCGGTAGCAATGGATCCATAAATATTGTATTTTCTTTCACAATAAGGAGCTTCACATTGTACAAAGTGCATTTTAAATGGAAGGAAAAAGACATTGAGCTATCTGCCAAGAGTCTAGACCTTACGCATCCCTATTTTGTCTCAATTAAGGACATTGTATTCCCGGAAAAAGGAAGCCTGATTATAGATCCCGCATTCGATGATGTGCTTCGGCATTTTGGAAAAGCAAATCATCTCATGATTCCATTTCAAACGGTAAGCCTAATCGAAGAATATAAAGAGGAAGAAGATGGCAGCAAGGTAATGCCTTTTTCGGTAATCGAAGACGAAAAAGCAAAAGAAGGCTCATGACGCTGCAATCCGCGATATTGGTGTACCCGGACGGGGATACACAAGAGGCCCGCCAACCACTGAGGATAAATCAGGTGGTAGACCTAAACGGGTTTCCCCTGCAAATCCCCTTGCGTTCAGATAAAATGATTGTGTATACGGTGAGTAAAATCCGTCGGAGTGAGAGCAGAGCGGAGGAAATAACATATTACTACCTGGAGCTTATCAACAGGGATGAGATATCTGAGTATTTGTAGATCCTAATCTTTTTTCCTCTTGGACACAAAAAGTCGATAATCGATATCACTAAATAGATTGTTTTTCTTTTCTAAACGGGTTAGCCACTCGGTGCTCACGGAGTTTCTGCACAATCCATCATAAATTCTATTGAAATTATATAAATGCTCCTTCATCCGCCGAGTCGCATACTGCACTGTGGTTCCGGTTTTCATAATAAATGCCCAATCTGATGCCTGGCTTAGGAGCACTTCACGAGCCGCTTGATTCAGAGTCCTTAGCTTCAAGCCTTTTTCATCTGGAAATCTCTCGACTAATTCCCCCATCCGTTCAATAGCTTTGTGCACGTGCCGGTAAATCCAATCATTGCTTCCGTCGAGCCATACTTCCGCATAGCCGTTATTACCCCAACTCGAAAATGACGGCACCCCGACACGAAGGTTTCGATGCTTCGAGATATAGTCACCCGGCGTCGCAAGTATAATATTCTTTCCTTCACTATGGATCTTTCGAATAAGGAACTCCAACCACTGAGGTCCTTCGAACCACCAATGTCCGAATAGCTCCGCATCATATGGTGAGACAATAATCGGAGGAATGTCCATGATTCGCGTCAGCTTTCTAAGTTGCTTCTGCCGGTTATAAAGGAAGTTCTCAGCATGCTCCTCTGCTTTCCGGAGCGCTTCCTCCGGGTTGTAAGGCTTTTTATCTTCTGTTTTTCCCGTAATAGCATAATATTTGAAGCCGGTGTTGATTCTCGTCGTCTCGTTGTGAATCCACGGCCCAACGTAATCTAATGGAAGATCAAATCCAATGTCCCGGTAGAAATCTCTGTAGGAAAAATCGCCGGGATAACCTTCTTCCGAAGACCATACTGCCTGTGATGATGGTATATCTCGTCCGAACGCCGCGGTACCGTTCGGCAACTCAAGAGGAGAATAGACTCCATAGGGTGATCTTTGATCGGCGAAAAGAACTCCATGGGCGGCGGTAAAAAAGTATTTCATCCCATTCGCTTTGATAAAGCGCTCGAGACCAGGGTAGAAGCCGCACTCTGGAAGCCAGAAGCCTTGAGGATTCGATCCGTAAATACGCCCGTGGGAGATAACAGCCGTATTAATTTGCATTTCGACGCTATTCGGGTACTGCTGGTAAAGTGGTAAAAATGAATGCGTGGCCGATGTCGTGATGATCTCGAGATGCCCGTCTTTCTCGAATGCCCTGAATGCTTTGGCAAGGTTCCGCTTGTGCAAATTCTCGAAGTCATCAAGATTCTGCTCTAGCAAATCATGATACATTTCTGCCAGGGGAGCGAAATCCTTATCACCAGAGGTGCGTTTTATTTCATTTACCGAGAGATCTATCATGCGCAGGCAATACGCGACATATCGCTCTTGCAGCAGTTCATCAGTGAGCATTGCGGAGAGAGTGGGAGACATCGATAGTGTAAGCCTGAACGGCACTTGATCAGCTTTCAACCGATTAAAAACTCGGAGAAGCGGCAGATATGTTTCAGATATTGCCTCGTACAGCCAATCTTCTTCAAGGAATCGATCATGCTCCGGATGCCTGACAAAGGGCAGGTGCGCGTGAAGCACGAGGCTTAGAAATCCGTAACTCATCCCGGCTAGCCCTGTAAATGGAGATACTGGGTATCCAGCAAAGAAATAATTCTTTGTGGAATACCGCCTTTCTCTGAAAAATCACTAGAAGCCTGCAGGCCCGATACGGCAAGGATTGAATAGAATGATTGATCTGCGGCCGTGTTATTGGTTGGATCGATAGAGATCTTTGGGCTATCAATCGTATTTGACAAGCACAAGACTCTCTCTTTTTGCCGATAACGAGCAAAAAGACCCGCCGAGTATCTGACGCCTGTAGTCGGTAGGTTTATATACCATTTACGGTCTGTCAGTTTCACGGGTATTTCGAATGGCCAGTTTGCATGCTTTTTTCGCTTATTTTCAGAATCTACTTGAAAAACCCGGATATATAGGTCGCTGCCGGGATTGCTTTGGATTTTTTCGACATCAGAAAACTTGAAATCCCAATAAGCGAAGGCCCAGAGCGGATCTCTAAGAAGGAGAGTAATTTTTGTCTCATTATAAGACTCTGCTAGAGGAAACTCATCAGGGCCCTCGGATTTCTCCTCATCATCTTTTACAATGACGAATTTCTTCTCTTTAACGCGCATCGCAGCGTTATTGGAGTTCTCCCGTTCGGATTTGTCCTCTTCATCCGCATCCAGAATTTGTTCGATCAGGATTTCTCGATCTATATTTTGATAGAAAGATATCTCTACGCTACTCGCTATCTCCTGGAGGGCTTCCAGGGACAGGTTTTGAAGCCTCTCTTTCGTCATCTATACCTCCGCATGACAGAGTAATCCTAGGAATTAGAAATAATCATGTCAAGTAAGATCGGCGTGAATAGAGCGATTCTCAATATGAACAATTCTTTGCTAGGTAGAGTGCAAACTTCAAGAGAGGGTCGTATTTAATAGGTCATATTGAGAATTGCCGGCCGAAATCTGGCAAATTTGTGCCGGGAATTCTCATTTTGATCGATATACTACGAAGTTGCATGGTTACAGTCGCTTCAAATTGATGTCGATGGATCAAAATGAGAATTCCTGGCGTGAATGGCGGATGTTCGTAAGCTAGCCCGCATAATCATAACATCGCCAAATCCAAACCTCTTTGCCATTATATCGAGCGGTTTCTTTACCAGATTGTGGACAATCCCGACGCCAATACCGCCCCAAGTTTTTACGCACTCGACATCAAAACCGCAGTCTCCTAAGAGGCGTGTCAGAGTCCGTTTTGAAAAAAGAAACATATGATCAGCTATAACCGACCGCCATTTAGGCCCCATTAACTTTGCCTGAAAACCAGAGATATTGGGAGTTGTGATAATGAAAATCCCGTCGGGAGAAAGCTGCCTTTTCACATTCTCAACGAAAGCCCTCGGATCTGTGAGATGCTCAATCAGGTGAGAGCAGTGTATCACCGAGAATGTCGATTGGAAATCCGCAGATTCTAATGTACCTATGTGAATAGGTACATGATACAGATCGATTCCATGTCTGGCCGCAGGTGCGCACACTTCCACTCCCTGCACCTGCCAATCCCGCTGCTGTAGCTCGCCGATTAACCTGCCCGTGGCGCAGCCGATATCAAGAAAACTTCGATTCCCTGCGTGCAGTTTGGAAGAGACTTCATCAAACCCTATATCATTCAGGCCTAAGCTCATAAGCTCGAAAAAGGATTCCTCATTGGCCTGCTCATAGTCAAAATACTCTTCATCATATCGGTCCGTTAATACGTCTTGAATAGGCTGGGGATTCTGATAAACAAGAGAGCATGATATGCACTGTACAAAAGAGTAGTTTTCAAAAGACCATAACGGTGCGAAAGAATCGCTGCCGCAAACGGGACAGATAATGCGCTGGGTTATTTCGTTTCCTGGAGCGGTTGAGAATGTTTTCATTCGCGGGTGGAGAAGAGAGAAATTACACGGCTAGATTCATTACCAGAATAGTCACTTGCCACTACCTCGATCTGGACCTCACC
>JABGPX010000192.1 GCA_018644745.1 Spirochaetales bacterium | reverse complement strand
CTCGACGCCAAGCACATCGCTGATCAAATTCTGGGTCTTGGTAATTTCCTCGTGTATCTCCGGCAGGGATCCACCCTTAATGAAGAAGTTCGGCTGTGATCCATGCACGGGTTTGCCATCTTGGGGCGTCATATAGACGGATTTGAGAAGCATGTGGCTGTACGTGTGCTGAGCGATGGTCAGCAGCGGATTGCCTGCCATTTTCCGTATCTCGTTGCCGCACTTCTCGACGGTCTTACCCGTGAGGTAGATTGTCCAGGGAATATTCAGCTCGTTGTGAAGAAACTCAGCTCCCTGGAGGAATCCGTTAGTGCTGTCTGACGCGCTTTCAACGTCGTATCCACAGATTATGGTTCCGCTCATATATAGGACCTCTTGTAGTTACAACTTGGCCAGCTGCTTGTTTATTTTGCCGGCTGCAATCTGAAATTTTGAACTAATGAACCCAGTTCGGCGGTGATGACATCATCCTTTGGATAGGCATTTCCTACATGCTGCCGGTAGCCTTCTGCATATTCACAATTGATTTGCTTACCTCTTTTTCGCCCCATGCTTTCCATTGCTGATATATATTCATCCGTACCATGCTGTTTGAGAAGCCAATCACGTTGACTTGCATGTCTTGCAAGCATTTCGCCTTTTGTCTTGATGACCGATGATATGTCGACAATAATTTTTGGATCGATCGGTTCGCCAAAAATATTCTCACAATCCAATGGATCACAGTAATATAAATATGGTATCGATTCGAGCGGCTCAAAATCCTCTGTTTTAATGTTCGGCACGGAGGACCAGAAAGTCGCATCTCGACCAATCAGGCTGGTAGCTTCATGATCGTAAAGATAATCGGATGGGCTCGCAGCGAAAATCACCGTCGGCCTGACTTTACGAATCAGCTGTATCGCTTTTAGCATCGTGGGTTTGTCATGCCTTATAAAGCAATCCTCAGATTCAAGACAGTGGAATTTCCCCTTGATCATTTCCGCTGCCGCAGCTCCTTCTTTTCTGCGGATCGCCGCAATTTCATCCGGACCCTTTGCCGCCGAACCGCAATTACCCGGTGAGGCCGTGGCAATATGTATCTGCCAGCCCTTTTGGGCAAGCAAAGCCAATGTCCCGGCACAAACAAATTCGGCATCATCGGGATGTGCAAGGATACTCAACGCAATACGTCCCTCACTCACTGTAACTCTCCTTAATCAACATAGACTCTGCGATGTCCGGAAATACATACCGGTGATTATTTACATATAGCAAGTTGGCGTTTTAGCGACTCTTCAGAGTCAATAGCTGGGAAGTATTCAAAACCAAAACGGCCATCGTAGCCAAACTCGTCAGCTTTTTTGAAGATAAACGGGTAGTTCAGTTCGTTCACATCAGGCTCGCTCCGTCCGGGAACACCAGCAACATGCATCTGTCCGATGATATCAACATTCTCTTTAATGGTATCGACAACATTACCGTCCATGATCTGCATGTGATAGATATCGTAAAGCAGCTTGATATTCGGACTGTTGAAATAACGTATAATCTCAACCGCCTCGGTGGTACTGTCCAGGTAAAATCCGGCATGATCAACCGGCGTATTCAACGGTTCGACAAGCAGGGTAAAGTTTTCTTTTTCGGCAATTTCCAGTGCCTTTGCGAAACCTTTATCCATATTCTCCCGCATTTGAGCGCGAGTTAAACCGTCGACCAGTGTACCGGACATAATAACTACCGAACTGCAGTTTATTTTTTTTGCAAAATCAATTGTCTTGTGGGTTTGATCGATAAATTTGCCGTGATCATCAGCGTTTACCGGGCAACCGCCATAGAGACCGTCCCATGCGTTAAGCACAAAACCGCCTACGCTAACACCGGTTTCTTCGCACACTTGACGTATAACTTCGGGATCCTTTGGCATGTTGTCATCGATTGTCGACCCGTCCCATGTACCTTCCGGATGCCAGAATTCCACACAGTCAAAACCCAATTCGGCGATTTTTTTTATGCGTTCCTGATAGGGAAGCTCTGTAAAAAAACACTCAAGGCATACATCAAACTTTGCCATTCTAAATCTCCTGAATTCATTTGTGAAAATCTATAAAACTTGTTCCGTAAAAAAAATCATGCTTTACCGGCATTTCAAAGACGGTATAGCTGCGGCTAGTTTTTACCAGTCCACTTCAATCCACTTGCGATCATGCACGCTCTTCATCACCGCATCATAGTATCCGACGGGATGACCGGTTGGCAGTGTAGTACGCCGCCTATGTACCCCGTACCAATGAGCCCTACGTTAATCATAGTTTTTCTACCTTCAGATCCACCCGATTCCGCCGGAATCCGGTGTGCAGCAAGCTGCCAGGACATCGTTTACTACGTCGGCAACCAGCTGGCAGTCCTCGTCCGTATACCACTGATTTAATTTCACCGAAACCACCCTGCCGAACAGGTCATCCGCAACCGGGCACTCATCCCCGCGGTATTGAATGTCCCCCCCCCGCTCACGGTAGACGGGGCATTCAAAAGGACAGTTTACCTCGGTGTGGCCGGTTTTGTTTATTACCGGGAACATGGTGGAATAGTTGTGCCAGTCAGGTCCTGGATTTTCACCCTTGGTTTCTGCCTCCATGCCTCTTTCAGTGAGAGATTCTGCGATCTTAACACTCAGTCCGATGTTTTCAGGAAAAAATCGAAGCAGGTACCCCACCTCTCCATCGGGATCATTGAGTTTTTGCGGGGTTATACCCTTGAATGTATCGAGGTTCTCAAGGATCCGATTCTTCACCGATCTGAACCTCATGGCCATTTCCTCGGTTCTTCCAAGCTGCACGACATCTACCGCAGCTTCCAGTTCTGAAAGCCTGTAATTGGTTCCGCAGAAGAGTTCCGAAGGATATCTCGGTTCCGCGAATCTGTCAGGCCTCCACAATCCGCCGCCTTCGACCAGCTGACTCGCCCGTTCCCAGTATTCTTTTTTATCAGTCAGAAAAAGACCGCCTTCACCCCCTCCTACTGTCTTGTACGCCGAAATACTGAAAGCGCCCATGTCGCCTATGGTCCCGATAAATCTGCCCTTAAATTTCCCGCCACTCGATTGCGCACAGTCCTCTATTACCGTCAGGTTATGTTTCCCGGCGATCTCCATGACAGAATCTATGTCGCAGACGCTTCCCATTACGTGCGTCGGCGCGATCGCCACGGTCCGTTCGGTGATAAGATCCTCAATCTTGGTCGGATCTATTCCGAGTGATGAATCCACGTCGCAGAATACGGGTACGCCGTTTGCCTGAACTACCGCCATCGCGGTGGCGATAAACCCGATTGCCGGGCATATAACTTCCGTCCCGGGGCCTACGCCGGCAGCCACGAAGGCCGCATGAAGTGCGCCGGTACCTGAACTTGTACCGATGGCATATTCTGAACCAAATACTTCCCTGGCTGTTCTTTCATAAGCCTGGACCTTTGTTTCCGTAAGCCCTGAGTAATAGTTTGCCAGAAAGGGGCCCTCACCTGTCACAATATCTTCAGTCTGCAGAAGATCCCGCATCTGTTCTCTCTTGGTGTGTGATATTCCAAATCGCTCGGCCACAGATAGAAATTCTTCAATTCCGATTTTCGGTTCCCCTCTTCCCTGAATGCGGGTTACCGCTTTCATCTGGCCTTGGAGTCCCTTTTGCAATGAATCGGGCATATGCAGCTACCTCCCAAAACGGATGATTTATATTCATGTTAGCCCAATATGTATAATATTGCAAGAGTTATTTAGTTAATTATGTCAACAATGGACCTAAATACTATATATTGAATGGTAATCCTTTATTATAGAGACATATAAAACTGTAAATAATGTAACATCGCCGGGTAGCAGTGACAAAAACATCGGTTCTGGTATATTAAATACAATATCTGAGACTCTATCCCTCAGGTTTGGAAAATCATTTTGAACTTTATTATATCATAATTCGCTGAAATTGGTGGTTATTGAAGTCATCATTGACCTTATTTAATCAAAAGTCAGGAGAAATGTTTGCATAAGATCACAGATCGGGTAGAATGCCGTGGGGTAATACTTGATGGAAACTAGAGAAACGATGGATAAAAACGGAATCAACTATTTAGATAATACTGAGCGGAATAAGATACAAGTCCTGAATGCAGTGAGAGACAGGGCGAATGCCACCCGTCGAGAAGTAGCTGCATTAAGCGGGTTGAGTGTTTCCACCTCCAAGAGAGTGGTCGACTCACTGCAGAAAGACGGAGTAATCATCGAAGTCGGAAGGGAATCTGCGACAGACGAACCGTCGAAACGGGGAAGGAAAGCCCGCCCTCTGAGTCTGAATCCCGGTTTTGCCCACGCAATCGGCCTCTCGATCCGACCGGGGATGATAGAATCCTGCGTTCTGGATCTTAATGGTTCAACTATCTCGGTAAGCAATTATCCTGTGGGTGACAATAGTCGTGAAATTGTGATAAACGAAATCAAACGGATTACTCAGGAAACAATAGACCGCATGGACAACAGAGGGGGGCGGCTCCTGGGAGTCGGGGTCGGGATCATAGGTGTCGTAAGTGCCCGCGAGGGTGTAGTGCTGTACTGCCCCAGTCTTCCTGGCTGGGAGGATACCCCCCTGAAATCCGAAATCGAGACTGGTTTCCGCTGCGATGTGATTATCGACGACAGCGTGAATTGCAGAACCCTTGCTGAGAAACGCTATGGAAAAGGCAGGGACCTTTCAACCTTTCTCTACCTTCATATTGGTCACGGCGTCGGTGCGGGGCTTTTATTTGACGGCAGGATATTCCGCGGCAAAAACGGGCTTTCCGGCGAGTTCGGTCATGTCACCGTTCAGGAAAACGGCCCGTTATGCAACTGCGGAAACAGGGGCTGCCTGGAGGCAATTGCTTCTGAAGAGGCAATTTTAGGAACGACAAAAGAACTGCTTGAGTCGAATGTATACAGCACCCTGCGCAGTATCCAGGAGAGGAAAGAATCCATTTCCCTGGCTGATATCAGTCTTGAGGCCGAATGCGGAGATAAACTCGCTGCCATGAGGATTAATTCAGTAGGCGAGAGCATTGGTACGGGAACAGCAGACCTTATCAATGTGCTGGATCCGGGGGAAATAATCTGCGGCGGAGCGGTTGTCGACGCGCTTGGTGAAGGATTAATCGATCTTATAAAACGTACAGTGAAACTCAGATCGATTCATTCCATTGCGGGGCGCACAACGATCTACAGGAGCAGCAAACTGGAAAATGCAATCGCCCGTGGCGCGGCAACTATGATGATAGAAAAGTACCTGCAGAACGAGGTGCTCAACCTCTGACCTCTCCAAGGAAGTAACAGAATCTTTTCAATGTCCGCCTAATATCCGTCCGCCAGCAAGCAGAGTGTGCCTGTCGCATCGCCACCCGAGATGTCAGATGTTTTATAGTTTTTTCTGTCTCCATAGGAGATACCTGACCTTTTTTTACTCGTTATAAAGTTCAGTTTAGTCTTTTTTACAATTTTTTCCTTGCGTTCTCGTATATTTCGGTCTATTATGAATGTAATGTTCAAATTTATTCTCAGCAGCGGAGCGTTTTGAAATATTAAATAGGAAAAGGGGGTGATGATCGGAGCGTTGAAGGAATAAGAATAAGGCAGGCTGACACCGTAGAATTTTTTGACGATTAAATCATTGAAGGAGTTTGTATGAAAAAGGTACTTTGTTTACTATTAATTGCGTTTCTAGGATTCTCTCTTTTTGCGGGGGGTGGAGGTGAAGATAGCGATACCTCCGATATTGCAGGTATGGATGATATGTCGCCGATAACGATTCAATTGTGGCAGAATACGTGGGCCGGCTGCAGGCCGTCAGTATTCTGGGATGATGGTTTAGTTGCTCAGTATATCACTCAGCAAACAGGCGTTACACTTGATATGGAAGTATTGGTGGGTGAAGAAGATGAAGTATTAGCACCGATGATTGCCGCAGGTGATCTACCGGAAATGCTGTCTTTTGGAAGTTACACAAGTCCGTTACTCCAGCAGGTTATCGATGCTGATATGGTATACGCTATTTCTGACTTAATAGATGAATATGCTCCTGAAATGTGGGCTTTAGTGCCAAAAGCATATCAAACGTATCATACTGCCGAAGACGGTAAAATGTGGTATTGGCCTGGATTTATGTACTATGCCGAATGTGTGGAAGCTTTTGAGGAGATTAATGTGCCTTTTTCAAGCGGAGAAGGTGTCATGTATACAAGAAAAGACATCCTGGCGGCGTATGGGAAAGAAGACATAACAACTTTAAGTGAATTCACCGATTATCTTAGATTTGCTAAAGAG
>JABGPX010000406.1 GCA_018644745.1 Spirochaetales bacterium | reverse complement strand
CCAACTTTCAATACGTGAGAGCTTTGCGCGGCATTCTTCCGCGTAAGCTATTACATCGGTAATAGTTGCTCCATATTTTTTTTCCAGTTTTCGAATAGACGCCATCCGGTCTTCACAGATTTCTAATCGCTCTCGACTGAAATCAACATTTTCCTGATAGTGCCTTATACTGTCGCTCACGTCCTCTATCTCATAGAAAGCTGCCTCTAGCCGGTCCCGGTAGGATGATAATTCATTGTCGATGTCGGCCATATCGCGGAGATTTTGTATTCCCTGACGTAAATTTGAAAGCGATCCACCAGAATTCTCGGCTACTTGATCGTGAAACTCCTGCAGCAGCGAATAGAGCTTTTCACCCTGGCTCAGCACTTTTAACTCGAGCTGCAGCTCTTCTTCTTCTCCGGGAGCGAGGGAGGCGCTCTTTATTTCCTTCACGGCAAACTCGAGAAAACTCTGCTCCCTGATTCTATCCTGCTCATCGCTCTCGAGTGACCCGAGCTCTTTCTTCAATTCAGCAAGGCGAAGAAATTGAGAATGGAAATTCTCGGAGAGTTCTTCATGGCCTCCAAATTTATCAATCAGTACTCTGTGAGTCGCTACCTTGAGAAGAGATTGATGCTCATGTTGTCCGTGCATATCAAACAGAAACCCGGTTAGCTCTTGAATATCCGATCGCGTAACGGGAACAGATTGAATAAAAATCTGCCCTTTGCCGGCCCTGCGCAGCTGCCGCCGCAGTATAACAGTTCCATCTTCCGGTTCGATTCCTCGATCATCAAGCCATCGCTGGGCATCGCGACTTCCATCAACGCGAAAAACGCCTGATACTTTTGCCTCGTTATTACCCGCACGAATTGATTCTATTCCGGCCTTTTCGCCAAGAAGCAGACTCAGCGCACCAATGAGAATGCTTTTTCCTGCTCCCGTTTCTCCGCTCAATATATTGAGCCCTTTTGAGAAAATGATAGAAATGCTGTCGATTAGAGCGTAGCCTTCGACATGCAGTTCTTCAAGCATCGGGCCCTCCCGACCAGTTGAGCTTTGACCGCAACACTTCATAAAAATTTCTTTTATCTGATCGGACGATCTTTACCCGTATATCCGCTAACTTGAAGCAGACTCTATCGCCTTCCACCAGCGAGATTACTTCCTGGCCATCGACCGTCATAATGACATCTGTTCGCTGCCGTTCCTCAAGCGTGATGAAAACGGGACGACTCCCGGGAAAAACCAAAGGACGGTTTGAAAGGGTAAAAGGGCAAATCGGATTGAGGATAAGAGCATTCATTTCCGGATCGAGAATGGGGCCGCCCGCTGCGGCGCTGTACGCGGTTGAGCCCGTAGGAGTGGATATAATAACACCATCAGCGCGATATTTGCCGACGGTAGTATCACCGATTTCCACCCCGAGCCGCACAACCTTGCTAATTCCCGCCGAGGAGATAACCGAGTCATTGAGACCATTGTATGATGCAATCTCCGATCCGTTTCTAAATACGCTTGTCGCTATCATTATTCGCTCGCTAATTCCAAGCAACCCATCTCGGTACTTCTCGAACGCCTGAATCCATTCATCCTTCCCTACTTCGGTTATAAAGCCAAAATCACCGATATTTACGGCAAGTATGGGAATACCCAGATGCCCGAGAAGCCTCGCGCTGTAAAGGACGGTGCCGTCTCCACCCAAAGAAAAGGCAAGATCAAAATTGCTCGGCACAAAATCGGCAGGTTTACCTGAAAATCCATGGACCACTACTTCCAGGTCCGACGATCGCAGGTAAGCTTCAACTTCAGCGGCTTTTGCATGCGCTTCATCCTTGGCTAAATTGACTACGATTAGTACCTTTTTGATTTCCCGTTTCACTATAATTTTCGCCTTTATTATTTCACGGTAATGATGATATTACTCTCGAAACTTGCTCAACTTGATCTCGAGACAGCATTGGGTAGAGCGGGAAAAGAATACACCGCAGGTGCAAAGCTTGCGCATTCGGACAGCTTGAGTCATCGTTCTCAAATCTACTAATAATCGAATCGGAAAATGCTTCTTTCACTGTCACTTTCTTCGACCGGGCGTACTTTACAGCCTCTCGGGCACTACCTTCGAGGACCACCGGGAATGAAAAGAAGATATTTTCGCTGTCGCCATCCTGGATAAAAGTGCGATGTCTCCCTTTCATGAGTGATCTGCTGTAAGCTGCCGCAATATCACGCCTTTTCAATATGAACTCTTCGATATGCTTCAACTGCATCCCGGCGAGAGCCGCGTTCATATCCGGCAGGAAGCTCGACTCATCCAAATTCTCCCCCGCAGCCCGAAGCTGACCGAGATCACGCTTTGTTTTTGAGAGGACAATCGCGCCGCCGCCGGCAGTTACAATACAGTTTTCTTCTAGGCTGACAACCGTATATCTTCCAAAGCTGCCGCATTTGCGGCCAAAGCAGTGGGCACCGAGGCTCGCGGAAACATCTTCAACGATTGGAATCTCTAAATCGGAGATAACGTTAAGGTCAGGGACAAATCCGAATGGAGAATCAATGAGGACTGCTTTTGGCTCGAATCTCATGAGCGATGAAATCGAATCAGCGGTGAGACATCCTGTGTTTGGATCAACATCGGCGTAAAGTATCTTGGCGCCGCGACATTTGAGGGAATTCAGATAGGTGAGTGGAGCAAGAGGAGATACAACCACACATTGATCTACGCTAATCTCGAGGGCATCAAACGCAAGGTCCACGGCACGCCGGTACTCTCTTAACGCTAATCCGCCGGAAACATCCAGGTAATCGGCACATTGCTGAATAAGAGCCTGTGCCACCGAGCCCGGACCAAGTTTATCCTCGACCAACGCCGTGAGAACGGCATCCATGTCGCGTCTTTTTATCGTAGGTTTGAATATTGAGATCGGCATAACTAACAGGTCACCTTTTCTGCCGGGTGAAAACGAATGGAGTACATACAAAACCTCTATATAAATTTATATAATATTGCAAAAAAAGATGATTTTTTCGATGTATCAACAAACAAGATTGGGCGAAAACAAAAATGAGCAAAGCCGCCTGTCTCGCGATAGCCGTTCAACCGCTTAATTGACCCAATTGCTGAAGTTCCCTCGGATCAAATAATCTATTGATATCAAGGATAATTAGGTAACCGCTGGTATCCGAAGTAACACCTTCAATGTATTCCTTACCAATTCCGCTTAGGATCTGTGGCGGCTCCCGAATCTCCGCCATATCAATCGTTACAACCCTAGACACCTTATCAATCAAGACGCCTAGCTGCATACCTTGAACATCAAGAATGAGAAATCCGCTGAGAAGGGAAGCCTCCTGACTCGATCCAGCTCGCTGTATATTGAATCGACGATGGAGACTGATGATCGGTGTAATTGCACCGCGTAAATTTATGATACCTTCCACATACAGCGGTGCACTTGGAATAGCTCGTACTTCCTGAAGCTGAACGATTTCATTGACGTCCATGATATTAATGCCATAAAGCTCTTCCCCGAGCTCAAACGTCACTAACTGGACAGACTGCCCTACATCACTCATATACCTTCCCGCTCAATAACAGTAATTATTTCAGGATAATGGAGAGAGCCTGCTTTTGCAACTAGGCGGGTGTCACCTAGAGCAATTCTATATGAACAGTTTTTCGATAGATAGAGCGCAAGTGAACAGGTGAAAGTCGTATTTGATCGATAAACTAGACATCTTCATTACTAAGGTCGGAAGAAGCCCCCATCAAAGGATCAAAATGAGAATTCCTCTGTCACCTAAAATACCAATAAAACAGGAACCTCACTCTTGTGAATAACATGGGAAGCTGTAGAACCAATAAATATATCCCTCAGCCTATTTCTCCCGTGAGCTCCAAGCAATATCAGATCAGCCGACTCCTCTCGGGCGGCGGATAGGATCTCCTTTGCAGGTCCCCCTTTTCTGCGTATCAGGCTCACCGGAACATCATGCTGCTCGAGATACTTCAATTCCTCTTCTATCTGATGCTCATCCTGAACTTCATCGCCTACCACAAGGAAAATAAACTTGTCCGCCGGATTGCGCAGCCCGTTAACATAATACTGCAGCGCGTGCTCAGAGGATCTGCTTCCATCGTAAGGCGTTATGACAGTTTTAATGTCCCGAACAGAATCCGGACAAATCATAAGCGGTCGGGGTGAAATTCTCATCAAATCTTCTGTAATAGATCCTACAATCGACCGCTTGTAATGGGCGTTTTCACCCCGCTGTCCGACGACAAGTAATCCGCCGGACCGCCCTTCATCGCAGAGTTCCATACCCGGGTAGCCGGATTTAACAATTGACTCGAATTCAACTCCGGCCTTCTCTGCTCTTTGCTTACATGATTGGATGCATTTCCCCGCAAAGTCATCTAAATCACCGGCGATCTTCTCATAGAATTTTCTCATTGATGAATCAGGTGGTATGTAGAGCCGCTCATAGGCACCTTCATAAGCCGCTCCGGTATAGATGAAAGGCATCTGAGTTTTCCGTAAATCAATAATAAAAACGCACTTCAAGTCGCACCCGACCTGTTTCGCAAGGGAAAGCGCCTGCTCAAATGCAGCCATTGATTCATTGGATCCATCGATTCCGATAACTATTTGTTTTAACATTGCACCCTCCCATAATAAATATCCTACACCCTTAATTCTATTATGCGGGAACGCAGAGATCAACCACGATAGCGAGGAAATAACTTGCAGCTGTAGACGGCGCAAACTGCTATTAAATTCAAAAGCGCGGCTTTTCCTACCTTTTTCACCAAAAACTCATATAATTAATATTGTGACAGCTGTGCTTCTTTACAGGAGGAGAAAATTGAAAAAAGTTAGAGCTGCTTCTTTTTGCATTTTTTTGATGTTGTTTTTACTTGCCGACGGCGGTTATGCCGATCCAAACCTCGAATTACTGGCTGAAGAAATGAGGGCGGCGATGGCGGCCGATCCACAATTAGCTACAGTCGTTGGATGGTATGGCAATCCGGAAGAACTGCTTGAGAAGCATTTTGCTGAACTGCCGTCGACAAATAAGCTATGGGATGAAGCTCAGGAAAGAATAGAACCGATGAAGCTGAGAACAACGCGGAAGCTCGAGATTCTTCCGCTAGTTGATTTTGCCGCCGTAAACGACGAGTTACAAACTGAACCTGGCGTATCCTATCTCATTCAAACAGATCATGAAACAATCCTTTTTGATTTGGGACTGAACTACTACAAGACACATCCTTCTCCCCTATTGAAAAACATGGAATCTCTAGGAGTTTCTCTCGATGAAATTGATGCCTTGGTTATCTCCCACAACCACTTAGACCATGTCGGTGGTAAATCGTGGTCAGCGAGAAACACATTTGCGTTTACCCATAAGATAATCGACATCAGCCATATGGAAATCTACACCCCGGTTCCTATGACTTATAAGGGCACCAATCCGATCTTGTGTCGGGAACCGATGAAAATAGGCCGTAGCGTAGCGACGACCGGGACAATACCTAGCCAGCACCTCCTCGGCGGGATTACCCATGAACAAGCTATGGCCATCAACGTAAAGAATCGAGGAATAGTCCTGATTTTAGGCTGCGGCCATCAATCGGTTACACGGCTCATTGAACGAGCGGAGGCTTTATTCGAAGAACCAATTTACGGTGTTATAGGAGGTCTCCATTATCCTCTGAAAACCTCGAGGTTATACATGTACGGGGTGGATGTCGCCCGTTACCTCGGCACGGGAAAGCTCCCGTGGAAGCCGATTGCCCTCGACGACGTAACGCGCGATATTTCTTTGCTGGTAAAACATAACCTGGGAATAGTTTCCCTTTCACCCCATGATAGTGCGGATGAAAGCATAGAAGCATTTCGGAGCGCCTTCCCGGCAGCATATGTGGATTTGACTGTGGGCGGCTTAATCACGATAACTCACCGGTAACTGAGGCTTTACTGTGAGACTAATAAAAAAAGCCTCACTACGGCTTCGCCTCCGTGCCGGCGATGTCGCTTCGCGAATCGCCATGGGTTTCCGGGTGCGCGCCGCGCACTGGGTAACCAGGCTTTTTTGTGCCCAGACGAACAGCGTCTGGACACAAAAAAGCCTGGCGACGAGTCTCGCCCCTATGGGCTCGACCATTGGCGCGTTCCTCGCCTTTGGCTCCGGTACGCACCTTGCCAAGGTCGTCGCCAGGGTCTTCGCAGCAAAGCGGTGCCTGTTCTCTGTAAAATATAATTTAGTGTTTGAACTGTGAGATTAATAAAAAAAGCCTGGCGACGACCTACTCTCCCACCTAAAGGCAGTACCATCGGCGCG
>JABGPX010000575.1 GCA_018644745.1 Spirochaetales bacterium | reverse complement strand
GTAATGTATATGATACTTCTCAATCATATATCTTCCATCCGGAAGGATGAGAGCTTCAAATGGAATAAGAGGAAGCATTCCGCCGGGAATAATTACAAGCTCTTCATACTGGGTAAGATATTCTTCGAGGGGAGCAAAGAGAAGTTGATAGAGCTTCCGGGAGATATACTCGAGTGCTTCCTTCTCAACTCTACTCGGTATCGGTTTGGCGAGTAGATATCGAAAATACTCGAGGATTCCGGTTATATCTTCCTTTTCAGGTGCCGAAATCCGCCTCGACATCTGCCGCCTGTATTTATCAAAAATATCCGAAACGATATCGAGGATATCACAAGTTAGAGCTGAGTATATAAACGCAGCGTCGACACCTATTATGTTAAACATCTCCGTATCGGTAGCCGCGATTGACAGAACGGCGGTGGACTGGGCCATTGAATCCTGGTATGCGTTGATGCCGCCGAACTGGATATTCTCATCACCCTTCGCTAGGCCGATTTGCTCCAGCAGATATTTTCCTGAAGAGAGCTCGACGGTATCAAAGGATGCGGCAAGATCATCCATAAAAAAATAAGTAAGAGAGAGGCTGTTGTAGGTGTGGATCTGCGATGCCATATAATCGCGGCGGGCTTTTCCGGAAGCAGTCTCCCGCAAGGTATCCTTAATCGAGACTGACTCGAGGAAATACTTTTCCGCATCCTTGTAGCGCTCTAGATAGTAGCTGGCCTCGCCTAAGTTATTGAGAGTGGTGGCGATTCCCGGTCGCTCATCAGCTCGCCGCATATGTTCCAAGGCTGCCGAAAAGCCGTTTAGCGCGCCCTCATAATCGCCTCGAGCCATCGAGATGAGACCGATGTTGTTATTCCGAATAGCTATACCGCGCTCATTTTCAATTTCATTGTCAATAACAAGGGCGCGCCGGTAATACCTCAACGCGGTCTCATAATCCTCAAGTTCTCGATATGCTTCTCCAATATTACTGAAGCTAAGCGCCTCCCCGGCGCGGTCACCAGTCTCCTGGAAAATGCGATTTGCATCGGTATACGACTCGATTGCCTCAGTATAACGTGCAAGACCGCGAAAGGCCTGACCCCGGTTATTGTAAACCGAACCGAGGCCGTTTTTTGATTCGGATTTTTCAAAAAGCGTTTGGGCGCTGTTATAATAGGCTAACGATTCCTGATTCAATCCCCAGGCTCGATGAAGTTCTCCAAGGCTGTTGTAGATGCCGCCGAGACTTTCATCATTTCCAAGTTTCTCGGCAATCTCGAAAGCAAGTTGATAATGGTCAAATGCTTCCCCGTACTGTCCGAGAGCGGCCAAAGATTGACCAATGTTGTGGAGCTGAGAGGCCTGCTCGGAAGGTAGATCTAATTCACTGCTGATCGAGAGAGCACGGGAGTAATACTCAATCGCCGCGGCATATTCAGAAAGGTGATAATGAAGAACTCCGGTATTATTGAGAAGAATGCCAAGCTCTTCCTTTCGATTTACCTCCTCTAAAGATTGTATCACCTTTATATAAACAGCGATTTGCTCACGGTAGCGATAATTTTCCTCATATAATGATGCTATGAGCGATCCGGTATCGCTAATCGAGTCTAGGTCATTAACTTCAAGCTCCAACTCAAATGCTAGAAGGAACGCGGAGAGAGCCTTATCATGCCTTCCGGCTCCTGTATGAGCGGCACCGATGTTGTAATGGAGAGCGGCGATATCTTTTTGTTTATTCAATTTTACAAAATGCCCGAGGGCATCTTCGAAATGAACGATTGCGGCGTCATACTTTTCGAGAGAATAGTAATGGCTGCCAAGGCTGGTGAGAGCTCCCGCCAGTTGATCTACCAATCTCTGGTGTTCATAGATACCGGCCAGGTTTGTGAATGTTTCAATAGCGCCCCAAAGGTCACCGCTTTTTTCATACAGTGATCCAAGACTTTCGTATGTCGCCGCCAACAGATCGAAATTTCCCGTCTTCCGATATCCCTTAACTGCATCCAGATATGAGACAATCGCTCGTTCGTTATCTCCTTGTTTGTCAAATGCAAATCCGATGGAAGCAAGGAGCTTTGCGGATTCTACTTCATCATCAAGCTCGCGGGTAATAACCAACGCCCGATTATATGCTTCAAATGCCTCATCAAATCGGGATAGGTCGAGATTGATGAGTCCCTGCCATCCAACGTATTGTGCCAGCTCTATCGACGGCTCATAAGCTTCCATCAGCTCTGCCGCGGCAATGTAGCGCTCGAGCCCATCCTCGAAGGAACCCAGATTGTAGAGGCAGTTACCAAGCATTCCGTATATTCCTGCTTCTTCATGTCTGTTCCCGGTTGTGATAACGAGAGACAAGGCCTCTAAGTAAAGCGCCTGTGCCTCTTCATAACGTCGGTCCAGCACATGCAGATAACCGAGAAACTGGATAACTCCGGCGGCTTCTGAAGGATTAAACTCCCGTGTGAGCTCAACGGCAGGGCCGTAGTAGGAGATGGAATCGGAATACTCCTGTATTGAATATGAAACGTTCGCGAGAGCCGTTCTGATATTGAGTTCGGCCATACCGTTCTTGAGATCGACAGCGGTCGCAAGCGCCGCGCGATAGAACGAAAAGGTAGATGGATAATCGGAGATGTAGAATCCGCTGGCACCAGCCCAAAGGCTGGCGTACATATAACCCTCTATTCCAGCTTTCCCGGCGCTTTGATATTCATTGGCGCTCTTTTTGAACCGGGCCATCGCTTCAGCGTAGCTGCCGGCATTATAGAGTTCTACACCTGAGTTGAAATAGGATTCTGCTTTTGAAAGAGAATCCGCTTGAACTGGAGAAATCGCGGCAAGCAGCAGGACCGCACCCATACAGAGGCAGATGAAGCGCCGAATCATGATACACAAAGCCTAGAGCTGCCGGCGAAAGCTGTCAAGAGACGGGCTAAATTGCGTCTGGTACAAATCCTTTGAATTGGGCGTTGTAAAGCCCGGTATAGATACCATCGAGGGCAATCAATTCATCATGAGTACCCTGTTCCTGAATACCCTCATCGGTTAATACGACAATCTGATCCGCATTCTTGATAGTAGACAGCCGGTGAGCTATTACCAGAGTTGTGCGTCCGGTCGACAACTCCTCGAGTGCCGACTGTATTTTTATCTCCGTTTCGTTATCGAGAGATGATGTTGCTTCATCAAGCAGCAGGATCGGCGGGTTTTTGAGAAAAGCTCTTGCTATAGCGACCCGCTGCTTCTGCCCCCCTGAAAGCTTAATCCCTTTTTCACCGATATTCGAATCGTATCCATCAGCCAGTTCAACGACAAAATCGTGAATGTTCGCACTTTTCGCCGCTTCGATAACTTCCTCATCCGTCGCGTCTACTTTGCCGTATAGTATATTGTCTTTTATCGATCCGGTAAAAAGGAACACATCCTGCTGCACAATACCGATGTTTCCGCGCAGCGAGGTTAACTGAATGTCCCTGATATTCATCCCGTCAATCGCGATCTCGCCGTTATTAATCTCATAAAATCGAGGAATGAGATTGCAGAGGGTTGTTTTCCCTGCGCCGGAAGGGCCCACGAGAGCGAGAGTCTTTCCCGAATCGATATCAAGATCGACGCCGCGCAGCACGTGCTCCTGGTCGTCGTATGAAAACGAAACATCGCGGAACGTAACATGCCCTTTCACATCCGCAAGTTCCCTGGCTACGGCGGAATCGGTGATATCCGGCGGTCTGTCCATGATCTCGGTAAAACGCTTGAAACCGGTCATTCCCTGTTCGAACATTTGGGTAAACTGGGTAAGCATTCGGATCGGCTGCAGAATTAGGTTTATATAGAGGAGAAATGTCAGCAAATCCGCGACAACAATGATGTCCTTGTATATGAGAAATCCCCCATACACGACAACTGCGACATTGAGAAGGTACGTAAATAAATTCAGACCGGTCATATAACCGGCCATAATCTTATACGCCGAGTATTTAGCCTTTTTAAATCTGGAGTTTGAGTTTTGAAATTTCGCAATCTCGTGCTTTTCGTTGGTGAACGCCTGAACCACCCGATTACCGGAGATACTATTCTCAAGTTGGGCATTCATATCTGCGATTTTTTCCCGAACTTCGCGCCAGGACCTGGACATGTGGCCCCGCCTGGATATCGCAAACCAGACCATAAACGGAATTACGAGGAGTATCGCAACCGTGAGCCGCCACTCAATGCTCGAAAGCACAATAACCGAGCCTCCGAGCATGGTGATAGATAGCAGCACATTTTCGGGGCCGTGGTGAGCGAGCTCAGTAATTTCGTTTAAGTCGCTCATAATCCGCGACATGAGCTGCCCCGTGCGGCTGTCGTCATAAAACTTGAATGACAAAGTCTGAAGATGGGAGAACACCTCGCGCCTCATATCAGCTTCCATCCTTACACCGACGACATGCCCCCAATAGTTGATAATATAGTTGAAAGCAGATACCAGAAGGTAAAGCAGAACGAGAGCACCTGCCAGCCAGAATAATGACGTAAGATTCTTCTCAGGGATGACAACCCTAAGCATGTGGCGGGTGATAACCGGGAAAATCAGCTGAAGTCCGGCCACCCAAAGAGCGCAGAACATATCCAATCCGAAGAGTTTGGCATGAGGCCGGTAATAAGCAGCGAACCGCTTCAAGAGAGCAAACGATGCACCTTTTGTCTTACTGATATTTTCATTGTCATTGTCTGGCATAAGATTAGGATGGTATCGAAGGGAGAATTAAATCACAATAGTACAGCGCCGGATTTGCCAAATTTTGTCGCTCTTTGTATGTTTTCATCATTCACAAAAGGGAGAGAGCGATGAAATACAGGACTCTTGGCAGTACGGATATAGATGTAAGTGTAATTGGAGTTGGAACATGGCAGTTCGGCGGTGAATGGGGACAAGATTATACGGAAGCCGAGGCAGACAGCATCATAAAAACTGCTAAAGACGCAGGAATAAATCTCATCGATACAGCCGAATGTTACGGCGATCATCTTTCGGAGCGGCTCGTTGGAAAAAGTATATCCGCAGAGAGAGATTCATGGATAGTAGCGACAAAGTTCGGTCACAAATTTCTGGATTTTATGGAAAGAGATCAGACGTGGGCTCCGGAAGCGGTCCTGAAACAGCTCGAAGATTCTCTGCTGTCACTGCAAACCGATTACATAGATCTCTACCAGTTCCACTCCGGTGTTGATGAGTTTTTCGATACCGACGGATTATGGGAAATGCTGCAGAAGCAGGTAGAAGCGGGCAAGATCCGCCACCTTGGGATTTCCATCGGCAGCAATGCAAACATTCGGCAAACCAGGGCAGCGACAGATGTGGGCGCCGAAGCCATTCAAGTCGTCTACAACCGTCTCGACCGCGCGCCGGAGGATGAAGTTCTCCCCGCATGCAGGGAGCTGAATCTTGGTGTTCTCGCGCGGGTTCCTCTTGCCAGCGGTTTTCTCAGCGGCAAGTATAAACCAGGAGCTCAATTTACCGGAAACGACGTACGAGCGAAGAGGGAGCAGGAGGGAATTGACGCGAAGCTGCGTGAGGTGGAAGAAATCCAGCGCACCGAAGTACCGGAAGGTGTTTCCATGGCTGCCTGGGCGCTGGCGTGGTGCCTAAAAAACGATGCGGTTACAACGGTAATACCGGGCTGTAAATCTCCCGAGCAGGTTAAGATGAACGCACAGGCCGCAGATTTGATATAGCCGGAATCTATTCTGGTATGTGTTCTGTCGATCATGAAGGTGCTATTCCTTTATCTCCTTCTGCAAAGCTCTGTATTTTAACGCAATACGCACCAATGCAAAGAGATGCAGTCCTGCTAACACCGTGACGATTATCTTCAGAAAATAGTAAAACCCGAATTCAGGTGCTTCCGAAGAATCGAGAAGCGGGAAAAAGATTAAAATCTGATAGTAAAGCGGAAATCCGGTAAGCGCCAAAACTATCAATATCCGTTTGTACTTCTGACGCCGCGAAGCATTATCATTAAACAGCGAAAGGTCTATATCATCGTCAGATTTCTCGCGGCAGAAATAAGACCATCCACCGAATTTGGACACAAAATTCCATCCCGCGTCTTCATAGAGTTGAAGATATTCTTTTTCGTCAATTTTATCGAAGCTGCGGAAATCGAATTTATAGACCATCTGTCTTGGGTTATCCGGTTCAAAAACATACTTTCCAAAGCCAACATGAACCAGCCTTTGTCCTTGAGACGCCATTTCCTCGAGAAACGCCTCTTCCTTTTCCTCCCCCCACACGAAAAAAAACTTGCGTACTACTTTACTCATAGTTATCTCCAATTTCCTTTTTTCCATTGGCCGCCATCTCTTC
>JABGPX010000553.1 GCA_018644745.1 Spirochaetales bacterium | reverse complement strand
ATGAGATAAATTTTGGTGAGCTTCTTGGTGATATTGTAGAAGAAGACGCCGATATTGTATTAGATTTTCAAGTTAGTCAGAAGCAGTCGGTTGTGTATCTTGTCAGCTCGTTGTTCACTTTGAAGGTGGCTGAAAATATCCTGAATGGCCTTGGTGACGATATTTCATTCGAAACCATCCTTGGATCCGAGTATATCGGATTCGCTCCGGATCTTGGTGCTTTTGTTACTTGCATTGGATTCGATGAATCGGGCACAGAGAGTGTTATTTTTCTCGGTACAACAAACGGCCTTTATACCGGGAAAGCATCGACGGCGGGCAACGAGTTTTTTGCAGCCGGTGCTGCGCCTGCATTGGTAGGAGGAACCGGCGGGTACCCCGTGAAGGATATCTCCGTATCACCTGAGGGCAGCATGGTGGCTCTGATTAGCAATCTGGAAGATGATCCGGAATTACTGGTACTCATCGATACGGCGGCCAACCTCAGCGTAGATTTCCGAACCTTCCAGGGGCTGCCTGGGAATGAATTGCATAATATGGTTTGGTTGGATAATGAGATGTTGGCAGTTTCGGGCGATCATGGCCTTGCGGTCATCGACACAACAGATATTACTTTTTAATCATTACAAAAAAAAAACCGCGGCTTTAAGTCGCGGTTTTTTTTGTCGTATTGCCGCCGCGTTAGATTCGAAACTGCAAACTTACATTTGCGCCGATTGAACCGGCCGAAGTATTATACGAACCACTAACAATAATACTCGTTTTTTTCATCATGAGTTCGAATCCGACGCTTGGAATGAAAGAAAGGTCTTTTATCAAAACTGCCGCCGCCGGATCGGTCCCGCTTGCGGATAATGGTTCTGTCAGCACATCGCTGCTCATCGTGATGACGAGATCCTGTATTCCCGCAGAGTACTCAGTCCACTGATACCAGGCACCGAACCGCATAAACGGTACAAAAAAGCCGAGCTTTTTAGAAAGAGCAAATTCCAATCCAGCGTTATGGGTGTTCGTCGCAATTGTCATAGTACCGGAAAGCTCAAGGCCGAAGCCAGACAGCTCAAGGCCATCAAGCGGCAATGCATCAAGGTTACTCAAGCCCGCGTTGAACTGGGTATAAGAGTAGCCGGCGGCAAGAGATGTCGCCGGTATCCCGTCCTGGTCGCTCGTGAGAATCTTTCGCACTCGGATGCCGCCGTTGAGCCGGTTAAATACTAGGCCCTCGAGGCCATCGACCGGGATTAAAGGCACTACCGCGTTCAAAAGAACTTGCGGGATAATTCCGAAGTATCCGAAAAACTCAAGGCCGTTGGCGAGCCCAATTCCAAGAGAGAACCGCATCCCGGGATTTACAAAAAAAGATTCAGTAAGCTGATAGATATCTGCTACTGTTCCCGGTTCCATTGCATCGGAAAGCAGGGCATCAATATCAAATAAATTAAATGGATTGTCTCCGGCTCTAAATGTCAGAAAACCTGGCAGGATGGTTGTACCGCTAGAAAATGAAAAGAAAAAATGCGGCCCGATCTCAGCGGCACCAGTTCCCTCCATGGCCAATGCAAACGACTGCAAATGCGGCGCAGTGTCGTTTCCGATCTCTTCAAAAAGAATACCTAATTCATTGTACAAAGGAGATAAATTTGGACCAGTTTGTGCGGCGACAGTCGTTCCTCCCCATAGGATCAGGAAAGACATGCAGATGGCCAATACCCCTAGCTTTCTCATTTTATTCCTCCCCAAAAGTCGCAACTATGCTCTTTAAGAATACTACATGTTGCTAGGTATTGCTATAAGAGCAAACAAACCACGACAATTCTTTATTGGGATCGAATGCAAGGTATGTGAGAAGGCTGTTTTATTCCTTATACCGGAGTCTATTTGTCTAACTTAGTCGGGTTTGGTAATCCGCTACACAATAAATCAGCCACTTTTACTCTTCGGTGGGTGCCGCTTCTTGCGCCTCTTTTTTCTTTTGCTTGCGAGTCTGATAGAGTGGGTATGCGAAGGATACAAGGGCGACCAAAAGCAGAATGAGGCTGACTGGCCGGGTAAAAAAGATTTGATATCCTCCCATAATCACCGCGCGTCTGAAGTTCTCTTCGGCTAACTTTCCCAGGACCATACCCAGGACAACCGGAGCAGGTGGAAATCCAAATCGTTTTAACAGCCAGCCCACAAGGCCAAATCCTATACAAGCGCCGACATCAAAAAATGAATAATTAACGGCAAAACTGCCAACGATTGAAACAGTGAGAATCATCGGAAGTAGAATTTTTCGCGGGACGGAGGTGACTTTGATCCAAAGGCGACTCCCAAACAAGCCCAACAGCAGCATTACGGCGTTCGCAACCAGCAGGGCGGCGAACAAGCTGTAGACGATATCGGGGCGTTCGATAAATAGAAGGGGACCCGGATTGAGATCGTGTATCATGAGCGCGCCAACCAGCACGGCGGTTGTTGCGCTGCCGGGTATGCCTAGGGCGAGTAGGGGTACCAAGGCTCCGCCCACGGAGCTCGAGTTTGCCGCTTCGGCGGCGGCGACACCTTCCGGATTGCCCTTTCCAAAGCTTTTCGGATTTTTGCTCGTTCTCTTTGCGAGATCGTACGAGAGAAACGCGGCGATTGTAGCTCCGGCGCCTGGGAAAATCCCAATCACGGTGCCGAGAACCGATGACCTGAGAATTGTGAACTTCAATTTCCAATAATCCAAGAAAGAAGGCCACTCGTCCTTTTTGTAGGTGCTCTCCTTTCCTTTTTCCAGCTTGTACTCTTCCAGTCTGACAAAAACTTCGCTTAACGCGAATAGACCGATAAGAGCCGGAATAAGACTAAATCCGTCGAACAGCCGTGTCGAATCGAAAGTAAAACGCTTTACGCCGGAAATAGGATCGATCCCAATTGTATTGATCAGTAATCCCAGCATAGCCGCCAAAAACGCTTTCGCCCAGTTTCTGCCTCCTAACGAAGCAACGGTCGTAAGCCCAAATACAGCTAAAGCGAAATATTCGGCCGGATGGAGTCTTACCGCGAGGCGTGCCAGAGGTACGGAGAAGAAAATGAGAATAATGGTACCGATCACCCCGCCTACGGTTGATGAAATGAGTGAGGTGCCTAATCCTACGCCTGGCTTCCCCTGTTGGGTTAGCGGATATCCGTCGAAAGAAGTTACGACAGCCGAAGGTGTACCGGGCGTATTGATAGTAACCGCGGTAATTGAGCCACCGTAGTTGGCGGCTATGTATATAGAAACCAATAGAATTAATGCTATCTGGGGAGACAGTTTATAGGTAAAAGGAACCAACAACGCGACTCCCATCGACGGGGAAAGTCCCGGCATCGCTCCAGCCAAGATTCCTAAAATGACGCCGGCTACTATCGCGATTAGCGGTTGGGCACCCACCAGATAACCAAATCCATCGACTAAATTAGACAACAAATCCACTTAATAGCTCCTAATACAGGCCGGGTAACTAGCCAAAAATCCATTCTATAAGGCTGCCTCTCGGCAGCGGAACGTATAAAAGGCGGAAGAACGCAAAATAGGAAAACCCTATCCATCCGATGGCGATCAGGCTTACGGTTAACCACTTTCGGTACGATAGATAGTACATGCTGGCGAAGATAAATAAGAATGTCGCCAATATGTACCCGATAAACTGCATCAATATCAGATACACAATTGTCATCGCAAAGAAAATCAGAACGACATCTACTCTGCCCCATGCAGGATCATCCTCCTCCCGGCCGAGTAAGCCGCGGACGAGAAGAATAACACTTAGGGCTGCAATGGCTACAAGCCAGAGAATGGGAACAACTGCCGGCCCTACCTCTCCCCGTCGGGGGAAACTCAGAGCTAATAGAAAAAAGGCGATAGCGGCTTCGAGCAAAAATAACGGGATAAGAATTCTGCCGGCGTACTTCCTTTTTGGCGACTTTATCACTAGAAATGTAATCCCGCCAAAAAGAAGGGAAAGCACCGATAGAAGCATAACCAGGCCGATTCCCTCGCTCATAAATTCTATTATTTCCATAAACACCGCCTGCAGGCAAAAGTAAAACGAGGAAGGGCAGCTATTATGCTAACACCCTTCCCCGTCGAGTGTGATCTGTTTCGTTAAACGCTACTTGCCGAGATATTGCTTAAAATCAGCTATATCCTGTTTGATAATTTCGGTGAATTCGGCGGTCTTTTTGACAAACACCGTTATTCCATTTGGCTCGTAGAAATCACGCCATTCAGGGTCATCCGTAACCTGCTCGAAGATGTTTTGATACCAGGCAATTATATCATCGGAAACACCCGCTTTTACGGCAAATCCCCTCCACATGATCTCGTTTTCAAGGCCGACAACACCGAGTTCTTCAAAGGTCGGGGTATCAGGATACTGGGGGAGTCGTTCCGCCGAAGATACCGCCGCCACCTTCAGATCCGGCTTACCGGCAGTGTCAAACGGATTGCCGACATACGCAACACCTTGCTCTCCGAGCAGGGCTGCCATCGCCGTTCCGCCGCTGGAAAAAGGTACCCATTTGGCCTCAAAACCGGCTTTCTCCCAGATTTTCATCGCGGTTACGTGGTCGAGTCCACCGGCCGCCGGACCGACCCAAAGCTGGTTTCCACCGGCTGCTTTACCGTCCTTGGCTATTTCTTCCCACGTATCGATCTCCATATTCCTATTCGTAATAATAGCTTCCGGATCAGCCATGAGCATGGCAAACCAGTTAAACCCCATCAAATCAATGTCGGATTCGGTGGAAATTACTTTTGCAATATTTGACTTGGTAGCTCCCATGAGCGTATATCCATCAGCCTTCTCGGCAAGAACATACTCCATGGCTACGATACCGCCGGCACCTACCTTGTTTTCGACAACAAACGTAGCGTCGGTATACTTTGACGCAATGTCCGTGAACTTCCTGGCCGTGATATCTAAAGCACCACCGGCCTTTGTGTACACAATAATTTTAATGGGTTTCTCCGGAAACGATGACGTAGCCTCCTCGTTACCCCCAGCGAATACCGCTGCCGCGGACAAAACAACGATCAGAACAAGTAGTATAGATCTTTTCATAAAACACCTCCGAAGATCGAAATATATATTATTAATACAGCTACCGGCACCAATAGCGGTTTCCGGCTCCATATAAAAAATATGCGGTGTGGATCATTAAACACCGAGAAACAATGTCATAATGAATTAAATGCAAGTATATGTAAAATCAAACATTTTTATATAAGAGATAAAAATGTTTGATTAAATATCGGGTATATTTTGGATCGGTATGAAGCTATCATATATATAATCAAAACTATCAGGAGAAAGCAGTGAAGAATGCGGAAAGAATTAACAACTTCTTAATGAGTTCTAAAGGAGAAATCCCGAATAACGGAATGGTAGCGATTGTGCTAGGTAACGAGGCTGCGGACCTTGACTCTATGGTTTCCGCAATATTGTACGGCTATCTGCTATCAAGTGGCGCCAATACCGAGGTTATTATTCCAGTAATCAATATCCCCCGAAATGACTATAAATTAAGGACCGAGGCGGTATACCTCTTTCAGGAAGCCGGGATAGATACCAAAGCCATGACCTTCATAGATGAAATCGATATAGATAAGCTTAAGGAGGGAAACCGCCTTCGCCTCGTTCTTGTCGATCATAATCAGATATCATCTCGCCAAGAAGCTCTTAATGTGTCGGTAACTGAAATTATCGACCATCACGCTGATGAGAAGAGCTATTCCTCGACAACCCATGTTGAGATTGAGCCCGTTGGTTCTGCCGCCACGCTTGTAACCGGTAGATTTCTCTCTGCCAAGGCTGATCTGCTGGAAGGATCGGCCGGAACGCTGTTACTTGGGACCATACTGTTGGACACGGTCAACCTCGACGAAAGTGCGGGAAGAGTAACTGCTAAGGACCTTGAGGCAGCGAAACAGCTACTCGAATTATCGGGGAAAGACCAGAGAGAGCTCTTTGATCGCCTGCAGTACGAAAAGTTCAATGTTTCTGCGCTGGAAAGCTACGACTTACTGCGGAAGGATTACAAGGAATGGAAACTAGGCGATGTTAGCTGCGGTATCGGATCGGTGCTTATGCCGGCGGAAGAGTGGCTAAAAAAAGACGCCAAGATTTTTTCGGCGTTCGAAACCTACGTGAAAGAAAGAAAACTTGATGTCCTCATAGCAATGAACGCTTATACCGATCCCGAGTTTTCGAGAGATCTTGGCGTGTATGTGCCAAATGATGAACTGCGGTCTAAACTTATCTCATTTTTCCAAGCATCTGATCTCGGTTTGGAGAAGATGGACGTGTCGGCCTTAGACGGAAATAAAGAAGGCGCGTTTTTCCATCAGAAAAACCTTG
>JABGPX010000947.1 GCA_018644745.1 Spirochaetales bacterium | reverse complement strand
ATCAATTCGAAGAGGCTTCCGACCGCAGTATGGAGGCGTTCTACAGAGAAATGTATGCGTGGCACCGGGCGCATTTGGGCGCGGGTTTTTTAACTTGGGCAGGAAACAATCAGGTTGCGGCGGCGCTGCGTTTCACCGAGGAAGCGGTCTGGATCGGCGTATTCAATTTCTCCGAGACGAACCAGCATGCTCGGGTGCATTTTGATCGATCGGAGCTGCCCCTCGACGACGAAGGTTTTTACCGCCTGGTAGATCCGCTCTACTCGTCGGTAACCCAATCATATGTATACTACACCGGCGTGGAGCTCCGCATTTCCACCATAAACACCGTGGTAAGCTACACAGATAGGATCAAACTACTCAAACTTGAGAAACAGGAACCAACCGCCGACATACGAAGGGCGGTTCTTCGCGACTCGCTCTTCCGTCTACCCGAATTGCCGCACAGCAGTGCTTTTGATTCGAGCTATGCATTTCGGCAATGCGTGGAACATGTAAAAACATACGACGACATGCGCACCTTTCTTGTTAATGATGTGCTTACACAGCTGGCACCGGGAACCGATCTTCAGGGAGTTGTCGCCCTCGGTTTGAAACGGGCGTTTTACTATTTGCAGAGAAATCATCAGGCTGAGCCGCCGGACATTTTGGATTTCATAGGACAACTCGCCGAAGAAGATGAGATACATCTGTCCAGCCTTGGATCGATTCTCCGTGAGCATAATAAGCGCGGGCCATGTGTATTTATCTCAGCTGAAGCTGAGCCATTTTCAAAGAGCGGGGGACTGGCCAATGTTGTTTTTGAGCTGCCCCGTGAGCTTGCGAGTCTCGGCGAGGACGTATATGTAATCACACCTCGATACCGCAGCGGTACGGATTACTCGATGCAGAAAATGCAGGCTTCCAGTGAAAAATACAACTGCGTGTACACCGGAGAGACTGTCAGTTTTTATATCGAGGAAACGAAATACGATGTTGGTGTGCATACATGCAAAGTAGAGGGTATGACCTACTATCTTCTGGATCATCATGAGTTTTTCGACGGGCTGTATTGGGGGTATTCATCCGGCGAACGTCTTCGAAAACGCATAGCATTGGCACGAGCGAGCGCAGAGGTAATCCTGCATTTTCATCTGGAACCTCAGTTTGTGCTTACCAACGACGCATTCGCCGGAGTATTCAACGGGATTGTACGATCTGATCCCTATTACGCCCATCACCCGGATCTGCAGAAAACCAGTTTATTCCATGTTATACACAATGGCGGCTGGCAGTATTTCGATGCGTATGGGAGGTACGAACAGGGCAAGGATCTGTTTTCTCTTTTCAACCTCGATTTCAGCCATGCAGGTGAATTTACCGATCCGGTGAATGAAAACACATTGAACTGCATGGCCACGGGAATCCGGTTCGCCGATAAGAGCATTACCGTAAGTCCTTCCTACGCCGAACAGCTCCGGGTTGCCTCCGACGGTCTCGAACGGGTAATCGGGGACGTAGTCGGTATCAGCAACGCAATTGGAACTGATTTTGCTGATAAGGCGATTCAACACCTTCGTAATTACAAACCCGCGGACCAGTTATATAAGTCGCTCCTAGAAAAAATTCAGGAAAATGAGGAACTGTCGCGTCGTCTCGAAGAGCAGAGTCCCGAGCTGCTTGCCGGGCTCTGGTCGTGCGACAAAGTGACAAACAAGAAACGGAGAGAAATTCTGCAGCGAACGCGAAACAAACTTCTGCTTCAGGCTGAGTACGGATTGGAAATTGATCCGGACAAAAAACTGGCGGTTATGGTACATAGAGTGGCCGACCAGAAAGGCTATCAGCTTCTCCTCGAGGCGTCAGAGGGCATAATCCAGAGACTGGATTATCAGGTTATCGCCGGCGGGCCGGTCATCAACGGCGATCAGCAATCCGAAGATCTTGGGCGTGGTCTTGCCGATATGGCTGAGTTTTACCCGGGAAAGGTATCCGTAAAACTCGGTTTCCTGGACGTGAGAATGCTTTTGCTGGGCTCGGATGTGTTCCTTATGCCGTCCAGACATGAGCCGGGGGGGATTTCACAGATAGAGGCGCTGGCGTGCGGTTGCCTCGTAATTGCCCGGGCTACCGGCGGTCTTCGGGACTCGATCCGGCCAATTCAAGTCAGGGGTTCACAAATAACGGGCAACGGCATATTGTTTACCGATTATTCATCAGGTGCCTTCTACGATGCCATGCGGCGATTTGCAGGCTTTATAAACAATGCCGATGAGAACATGAGATATCGGGCGAGGGAAAACGCCCGAAACAGCGCTGCGTACTGGGATACTCCAGCCAGGCAGTATCTCGACATTATGTATGATCACAAGGAGATTATTCGACCATGAAAATACTCACGTATCGCGTCCGGGCCAATCTTCCGGAAAATTTACGGCCCCTCGAGGAAATAGCATATAATTTGTGGTTCAGCTGGAATTTTAACGCGATTACGTTGTTTATGAGAATGGATTATGAGGCGTGGAAGACCTCGGAATATAACCCCGCAAAAGCCCTCGGTTTGGTATCTCAAGAAAGACTACAGGAACTCTCTTCCGACGACTCTTTTGTCGCGGCCCTGGGTGAGGTTCATTCCGAGCTAACTAAATATAATTCTGCTGATCCGTGGCAGCCGGCGGCCGACGGTACCTGCATTGCCTACTTTTCAATGGAATATGGTCTCGACCATTGTTTACCGATGTACTCCGGCGGTTTAGGCATCCTGAGCGGAGATCATCTCAAAACGGCTTCCGACCTTGGTTTACCTCTAGTTGCCGTCGGATTGTTGTACCGAAGAGGCTATTTTCGCCAATATTTGAATGCGGATGGGTATCAGCAGGAAAACTATCCGGAATACGATTGGTACAACATGCCTGTTCACCAGGTACGCGATGAAAACGAAAGGCACATGCGCGTAAACGTCGATCTCGCAGGCTCTACGGTGTCCGCCCGAGTCTGGAGAATCAATATCGGTAGAACGAAACTCTATCTTCTCGATACTAATGCTCCGGAGAACACACCGGAACAAAGGGATATAACGGCGACTCTCTATGGCGGAGACAGAAACACGAGAATTCAGCAGGAGATAGTCCTCGGCATTGGAGGGATTCATCTGTTGAAGAAACTCGGGCTTGAACCGACGGTATTCCATATCAACGAGGGACATAGTGCCTTTCTGAGCCTTGAAAGAATTCGAACTCTTATGGAAGTGGATGGCCTCACCTATGACGAGGCAGCCAGGTTTGTCTGGTCCACATCTGTCTTTACAACTCATACTCCGGTACCTGCGGGAAACGAGCGATTCTCGATCGAATTAATGAAGAAATATTTTGTCAACTTTGCCGAGAAACTTGGGCTGAGTTGGGATGAATTTCTCGCCCTGGGCAGAGAGAATCCCGGAGATAAAAATGAAGAATATTGCATGACCGTTTTGGCGCTCAAGCTGGCGGCTCACGCCAACGGAGTGAGTGAGCTCCACGGAGCGGTATCCCGGCGTATGTGGCAAAGTATCTGGCCGGGATTGCTTGAAGATGAAATTCCGATATCTCACATTACGAACGGAGTGCACCCGAGGACCTGGGTCGCTCACGAGATGCTCGCGATAATGGACAGATATTATGGTCCGCGCTTTAAGGATGATCCCTCTGATCTGACCATTTGGAAGCGGGTGGGACGGATATCCGACGAAGAGCTTTGGCGCGCCCATGAACGCAGACGCGAACACATGGTGGCTTTTATTCGCAAGCATCAAGGAGCCGATATTCTCTCGCCGTCGGTGCTGACTATTACCGTAGCCCGGCGATTCGCCACATATAAGCGCTCGCAGCTGCTGCTGCGCGACCCGGAGAGACTGATCAAACTTCTCACTGATAAGGAGCGGCCGATTCAGCTGATCTTCGGAGGTAAAGCCCATCCTCGTGACTTACCAGGTAAAGAGCTCATCCGGGAAATATTCCATTTTTCGAATCAGCCGGAGGTTAGGAGCCGAGTAGTCTTCGTCGAGAACTATGATATCCAGATCGCAAAGTATCTCACGTCCGGGAGCGACGTGTGGCTCAATACCCCGCGGAGGACTCTCGAGGCAAGCGGAACCAGCGGTATGAAAGCCTCGATGAACGGCGTGCTCAATGTATCAATTCTCGATGGGTGGTGGGAGGAAGGATATGATCCTGCCATCGGATGGGCGATCGGAAGCGGTGAGCAGTACGATAACGAAAACATGCAAGACGATATTGAGAGCAAAGCCCTCTACGATCTTCTTGAAAGAGAGATTGTACCGGCGTTTTATGACCGAGGAGTCGAAGGGCTGCCGACTAAATGGATCTCAAAAATGAAAGGGGCGATATCACAGGTCGGTGAGCAGTTCGCCAGTCAGCGTATGTTAATGGAATACAACGACCGCTATTACATGAGGGCAACTGAGAGCTCGATGAAGCTCCGGAATAACGGCTACGGCGAGGTGCGGGATCTGAGTTCATATCTACGGAAAGTACGTTCATCATGGGACAAGGTTGCTATCGTGGACATCGAAAGCGATCATCAGGAAACCGCTCGCATTGGAGAGACATTAAAATTCTCAGCGAAAGTAGAGCTCGGTGAGCTGAAGGCAGACGAAGTTCTTGTCGAATTGGTGCGGGGAACGATGACTGCGGGCCAGGAACTCGGATCGATTACGCGGGCGCCGATGGCCTTCTTTGAAACAAGCGGCGGAACAGCTTCGTTTTCGGTGGAGGCCACTTGCATGAGCACAGGGCTTCAGGGCTTTTCGATTCGAGTACTACCCAAGCACCCCGCGCTATCACATCCGTTTATACCCGGACTGGTGAAATGGGCAAATGGGGAACATCAGGACTAGCTTATAATAATCGCGATACAGCCCGCGGCCGGCAGCGACAGAACGGATCCTTTTAACCAGGAACTGACATCTCTGCCGGAAAGCTCGTTTTTTAGTTTTCGATTAGCGATACGTGAGGCCAGGTCTCCCGGCAATTCAATCTGCTGTTCATTCCCCGTATCGAAGTTCGCGCACACGAGGAGAGAATAGTCGGGTTCGCCTCGGATTGCTCCTAGTACTGCCTGATGATCACGGTCTATAAACCGGATTTTGCCCGGCGTGCTTAGGAACGGCATCCGGTCCAGCAAGCTGTTCAAAGTTCGGGCCAGGTCGCTAAAATCCATCGTCGGCAGGAACTCCCGCTTTTTTGGAGCACCGACAAACATCATTTTTTCCGGTAGGCCCATCTCAACTCCCTGCACAATTCCGCTTGGACCGGGGCTCATGAGGGTTGCCATCACGAGTCTTGGTATAGTTGACCGGACGTTGCCGAACTCCTGTGTAGGTGTTCTGCTATCATGCGTGGTGACCGGCGAAAGGTACCTGAGCGACGTGTTCCCGGAATGAATAAACTCCAGGTAGCGTCTTAGCTGCGGTACAAATTTATGCTCCCATGTGGTTGCGAGAAGGAGATTCAGGCCGTACTCGAAGGTGAGATGGACCGTTTTCTCTTCTGTGGTGAATAGCTCTGCGAAGACAACAATATCCGGGAAGTTTCTGCGGATCTCCTGAAGTACCGCCCGCATGAATTCGGGAGAGCTGGAGTGGAGATTATCGAGGCGGATCATCCCCCCGGTCTCCGCAGCGAACGACGACCAGGTTAATGCATATTTCGTTATATATTCCCACAGCCCGCTGCGCGTGCGTTCGCTGAAGCCTTTGTAGTTGAGAAATGCCAGATCTTCCCATTTATGCCATTTATGGCCGTCGTGCCAGCCTGATCTCTTTATTCCATCTGCCTCGGAAGGATCCTCAGCGAGCCAGTCGGGATGCTTATTTGCTATTACGCTCTCCACGGCCACGTGATTCATAACTAAGTCTATGCAGATCCGAACTCCATGCTTTATACATTCAGCCACAAATTCACGAAACTCATCCATTCGGTCTTCCGGATTCTGTGCATGGGAGTACGCGGGATCAATCTGAAATAGATCCGCGGCCGAGTACGGGCTTTGCGAAGGTCCCATTTTCGTCACCGGTAGTAGATGTATCGTGTTGTATCCCAATTGTGCAATCCTGCGGATCGAAGGGATCCATCCTTCCCGGATGGTCCCGTTGCTCCCTGGGTAAAAGGTATACGATCTAACTTCCATCGTCGCGGCAGGGTCGACGAGGAAATACGCATAGGGCGAGCTGTCGTATATCCACGGGCCGTCGGGGAAACGAAATTTTGCTTTTGCGCGAAGTAGACCCGAGACGTCAATGGTAGTGCTGCCGGCGAATGTATGGTCGTGTGATGCAAGGGAAATCGATCCATTCCATTCGTCGCTCCGGCGGCTGAGATCCACGACAACTTCTTCCGGTAATTCCGATCCGGGTCGAAAGACAAGCTCAATGTTTAAAGATTG
>JABGPX010000962.1 GCA_018644745.1 Spirochaetales bacterium | reverse complement strand
TACGGCTTTGGGAAGAGTCCGGGCAAAAATTGAAGCCCTTGGAATCGCGGATAATACGGTAATCATTTACACCAGCGATCATGGCTCTCATTTTAAGACCCGTAACGGCGAGTACAAACGGGCCTGTCATGAAGGCTGTGTGAGAATTCCCATGATTGCTGCGGGGCCTGGTTTTACCGCCGGAGGAAAGATTAAGGATCTAACCAGCCTCATTGATATCCCGCCTTCCTTGATGCACGCCGGCGGTATCACACCCCCCGAGACGATGCGTGGAAGGTCGCTGCAGCAGCTGCTGGACGGGCGACCGGATGATTGGAGGAAAGAGGTATTCATCCAGATAAGCGAGGATCATACGGGTAGAGCGATTAGGACAGATCGATGGAAATATGAAGCGTGGATTCCCAAGTCCTTGGGAGGTACCGGCAGCGATACACCGGGGGATGAGCTGTATGAATATCACCTGTACGATCTCCAAAATGATCCTCACGAGAATAACGACCTGGTGGCCGATCCCGCCTACGTCGAGGTAAGAGCGGAGCTTTCCGAGCGCCTTGTGAGTAGAATGGAACAGGCGGGTGAGACAGCACCGAAAATCAGACCGGCGATATCCGTATGAGTAACCCTGCAAAACCCAATGTGCTGTTTCTTTTTTCAGACGAACACAGCTTTAGATTCCTCGGAAGTCTATCGCATACTTATCCCGGCCTGGCAGAGTCGGTGCTCACACCGAATCTGGACAAGCTTGCCGCCCGCGGAGCTCTCTACACCGACGCTTACTGTCAGATGCCCCTCTGCACTCCGTCGCGGCTCTGCGTACTCACCGGGCTGGAGGTTAGGAAAGCCGGCGCGTGGTCCAACGCGAGCGCCCTCAGACCTGGTCTCGAAACCATGCCCATGGCCTTTTCACGAGCCGGATATCGTACGGTCTTAGTCGGCAAGATGCACTTGGGCGGTAGGCGCCAGATGGGCGGCTTCGACGACCGGCCATATGGCGATATGACGGGAATGTGCGGCCATCAGGTGGAGCCGATCGACAACCTGGATTATGCCAACTCGATGCGGGCGCGAACCGAGCATACCGGAACAACCGGCCTTCCGGAAACACAGCTCCAGGATTCCATTGTTGCAAATGAGACGCTAAGTTGGATACGGGAACATGAAGCGAAGGAAACCGGCAGCCCCTGGTTTCTCACCGCCGGATTCTCACGCCCACATTTCCCGCTCACCGCGCCGTCACGTTGGATCGATTATTATACCCGGCATGGGGTCTCAGAGCCGATGGTTCCGGCCTCTGGTGATGCCTATAACCATCCGATGAGTGTCGGGATGCGGAAGGGCTTTCTTGCTGAACAGGTCGACAATGATGAGTGTATGAAGGCGAGGCGTGCCTATTTCGCCTGTGTTTCATATCTCGATGAGGTTATCGGCGACTTGCTGGTGCGTCTCGATGCAGACGGCCATTTAGATAACACAATAGTTGTTTACTCTTCGGATCATGGCGAAATGGCCGGAGAGCACGGTGTATGGTGGAAAAACGGCTGGTATGAAGCATGTACCCGTGTGCCGCTTATCATCAGCACGCCCGAGAGCAGAAAACGGAGCTCCCCCGCGGTCTGCACAACGCCGGTAGCGCTTATCGACATTTTCCCTACGCTCTGTGCTCTCAGCGCTGTCGCTGCTCCTCAGGGGTGTGATGGTCGCGATATTTCCGCCGGATTGCAGAAGGGAGAACTCGAGGACCAACCGGTTTCATGCGACGCTCTTGTCCCGCGATGGGGAGAAGGAACGGAGTTTCGAAGCGTCCGGTTTAGAAATTTAAAGTATGTCCGCTTTCGAAACGCTCCTCCCCTATGCTTTGATCTTGGTACCGATCCCGGCGAACAGAAAAACCTGCTTGCAGGCGATCCGCCGGAGAAGCACCGGGCTGCGATCGATCGGTTGGAGAAATATTCTGAAGAGACCATGGATTTTTCGATGGCGGAAGAAGAACGACTCCACCGCGACGGCAGCCTTCACGATGATTTTCCGGAAATTCTGGATACCGGGGTTCCAGCCGATTATAGAAACTGTTACTGTTTGCCCGACGGAAGATTGATTGACGCGGAGTGCCACTTGTATCAGCCGAAAGTAGCCCTTCGGCGAGCCGCGGATGGTCTGGAATAATAGCAAGAGGAAATCATCAAGGAGAAAAACATGAATGTGGAGCGAATGAAATACGATACCTTTATGGGGTGTGGACCGAATCGTCTGCCTCATTGGGAGCATTGGTCGAATCCGGACGCGGCAACCTATATCTCAGGCATCGATTATTATGAAGCGCCTCAATCTTGTATGCGGAAACTTGATGAGATGTATCCTTTTATTGGATTCAATATCCCCGACAGCGATATATCGATACCCCGAATCGAAGACCAGGAAGATAAAGGCCATGGGCGCTGGGGTACAAGTTATCGTGATTATTGGCAGCAGGAAAATGCAGCCGTTCGCTTCAAGAGTATAGATGACATGATGGGGTTCAGCCCATTGGCGCAGGGGGATTTTACCGGGTGGAATGTCGTTGTTGATGGTGATTTCAGCAGCGAAGATATTATCTATAAACGGTATCGACAAAATTACCCGACTGAGTGGGGTAACAAGGCACCGGAGTTCTCAACAGCCCGCGTCGGATTTTACAATACTATGTTTATGTGGCCTCTCCTTACTTTCGGTTATGAGAATTTTCTCGGAATTTGCCTGGAGCCCGGTTTCGATCGTGTTATGGAGGAGTTTGCGGAAATCAACCGACGGGTGTTCCGCGCTTTCGCCAGGCTTCCGGTCAACTTTGTAATATGCCACGACGACATCGTGCTCGCCAACGGACCGGTCTGTTCGCCTGAGTGGATGCGCAAATTCATCTTTCCCAGGTATGAAGAGTTCTGGAGTATTCTCAAGGCAGCCGGTAAAGAAGTTATTTTTATGGTTGACGGCTGCGTTGATGCTTTTGCAGATGATGTAATGGCCTGCGGCGCCCGGGGTATCATCAGTGAACCGTTTACCGACTATCGGGCTATCGCCCGGCGCTATGATAATCCATTTATTGCCGGCGACGGAGATGTGCGTGTTCTCATGGGCAATGAAACAGGTCCGATCCGGAAGATGGTAGAAACAATGGTTGAGACCTCCAAAATGTCCGCCGGTTATATGATGTGTGTCGGGAATCACATCCCTTTCAATGCATCACCAGAGGGCATAAAAAAATATTTTGATATCTCCGCGGAAATCGGCTATCGGTCTTGAATCGGTGCTCTTACCCAAAGAAACTCTCAACAGCAATTTTGAGTTCTCATGTTTCAGGATACGTGAGTTCAGTGTCTTGATGCCATTGGCGAAACGGAGAAGCTCGTATCATCCCATAGGGTAAGTCTCTTACAGGTATTTATAATACAAAGCTAGGTTAAAGTGCTGCGCCCTTTCGTTAAGACGGGTAATGGAGCGGCGGAGAATCTTTCCGCCGCTCAAAGGAGCAGCAGTTAATTCTTTCACCCTAACTACAGGATGCATCTTGTATTCTGTGCCTGTTCCCCCATAGTTTTACCGTCACCAATGTCAAAAATAGAACATTGATGAGTTTAAGGCATCTTAAACAAAAAAAACCCTGAAAAAGCTATCTGCGGCGATATACTAGTAAGGTGAGTCAATTGGTCATCGCCAATGAGACTCGTCAGGACGGAGATAGCATTATGGCTCAAAGAAAAATATCACCCATTTCCTTGACAGCAGCTCACATCCTGCAGCAGGTAAAAAAAGGGGATCTCTCAGCCGCCGAAGGAAGGGCGCTCCTTCAAAACCTTGCTCTGAAATGCGGAACTGTTCGTGACATAAGGTTTGTCGACATAGCCCATGAGAGTATTGGCGATTTCGAACAAAAGTGGAGAAAAATACCTGGACTCGCGTCATATCCAGACGCTAGATAATGTACTTTATGTCGGATACCTGAGATCGTACCTTCGCTCAATTTCTATAGAGCCAGGCAGCGATTTTGAGTTCCGTCCACCGGAACCTCCTCTCTCTTTTTTCTTAGATGCCTTTGGCAGTGACGAGGATCACCACAACAATACAGTTCTCGAATCAACTCGGCATTGCTAGCCATCATACCGATTTTCCATACATGGCATTGAGTCGTGTATGGGCATATAGATTGCATGAGGTCAGTACTCCATAAGAAAATCTACAGCTATTTTCGCGAGGTTATAGCTTAGCGTAGTCTTCCGTAGTTTGCACATGTTTTTTCTATTTTCCTTGCTCAAAGGCGCGCGCCCTGATACACCTCCTATTTGTAACGGGCACAAGGAACTAATCCGTATATCCAAACTCTGGGGCGAAAAATATCAGAACAGCGGCGATTATTTTCATATCCTCATAATTTCCATCAAAAGGAGTTACCTCGCCCCAAGATGAGCTTTTAAACCATATCTTGCCGTTCGGTTCTATTTGTGCAATTTGTGAACTATTTAGCCAGATGTCTCCATCGGTTTCAATCTCAGCATCCTTGCTACTTTGTATCCAGATGTCACCATCAGATTCTATTTCGCCAACATAGGAACTACCCCGCCACACATCGCCGTCTGGTTCAATCTCGCCAACATGCCAACCGTCTATCCAGATATCACCGTCGGCAGAAATTTCTGCCCAGATCGAACCTCCACGCCATATCTTTAATCCTGTGTTTATAACCTGCGAAGACGTATTAGAAGAATTCGACGTCTGATTATTTTGCTGGACAGTACTAGGTAAATCCTCTGGCGGTAAGGTCCGCAGTCGCAACTGGGACAGCTTTACTACGCTAATGTCACCGTCATCATATTGGATTTTATATTCGTCCTCAGAAATCGCGGCGATAATACCCGGATAAAAACGACCGTTGCTCCATTCGGCGAGCACAGCCGTGTTTACCTGCGCCTCGTCTTTTTCGGGTGATTCATCTAGAACGATTTCCCATTGTGTACAGCATTTTTCTGCTCCATCATCAAAAAGGACAAGATAACCCTCGGGACAGGAGGAAGAGATTTTACCGCGATACCAGGAATTGGAAGACCATTCGGCGTAAACTACGGTCTCATTTGGAATTGTTTGCTCACCCGAAACGATTCCGCCTAATAATAGGAGAGTAATCACAACCCAAAGCAATTTCTTGATCATAGAACCTCCATTTAAGAGTTATTTCTACCGTGTAACGTGCAGGGGCAAAGAGTAATGCACCAAAACCGGCCTACTCTTACATTTATACCTTTTTGATAATACTTATAGCTCTCTAGATCAAGCAATATATCAGGCGTGCTTCTGAATGAGTACCGATGCGACCGCCATTATGGTTCCCCTCGCAGCCGTAAATAGCGGTCTTTATTCTGCCGCGGCTTTAGCTAAACTGAGTAGTAGGCTTCAATTACATCCTCGATATCTGGATCAAGAATATTGAAATCCACTATATTCATAAGTCTTGATAGATTATTGATTAAATCTACCGTGTCGTGGGTGTGATGGTCGTATTCCAAACATAACTTATTGGCTTCAATTGACTTCAATCGGCATCCGGGGATATTTACCTTTGGTATAATACCATCGACTACGAGGTGAACAAGCTTATATGGAGCGAGTTTGTAAACAATGCTTTTCAAATTGTCGTCTTCAACAATAACGCCCTGGTTAATAACAATCAGACGCTCACAGAGTTTCTCAACATCAGATAAATCATGAGTTGTCAGTAATACGGTAGTCTTATGTTCGCGATTCATCTCGCGAATGAAAGTTTGAATTTTCCTCTTTCCAACGATATCGAGGCCAATGGTCGGCTCGTCCAAAAAGAGCAGCTTTGGCGCATGCAGGAATGCGCTTACCAAGTTACCTCTCATACTCTGACCAAGGGAAAGCTGGCGTACCGGTTGATCAATGATATCATTTATCCCAAGAAGCTCGTTGAACACACCCATTCGATGCTCGTAGTCCTTGTCGCTAATATCGTACATACGTTTTAGAAGCTCAAAAGATTCGCCTAAACGGATGTCCCAATACAACTGACTCCTTTGGCCAAAAACCACGCCTATATCCATAGCGAGCTTTTTCCGCTGTTTGGGGAGAGACAGGTTGTTAACCGTTATTCTTCCGCTAGTAGGGTGTAAAATCCCGCAGAGCATCTTAATGGTTGTGCTTTTCCCGGCCCCATTTGGGCCGATGTATCCGACAATCTCACCTTGCTGGACCGAAAATGATATGCCTTTTACGGCTTCTATGGCTGTTTTTTTTGCTACCAATAATCCCTTTACCGCTCCCCGAATGCCTTTCTTCTTTTTGCTGATATAAAATGTCTTTGAAAGATTGGCCGTCTCAATAATCGTCATTTCAATGCCCCGCGCTTTCATAATATTTAAGACCAAGCTTGAAAAACAGG
>JABGPX010000619.1 GCA_018644745.1 Spirochaetales bacterium | reverse complement strand
ACGCTTTGGGCAGGGGTATGCGTATAATAGAGCGCTGGGGAGAACCCGTTAAGTCTTTTTTTGATCCGGACGCATTCCCGAATGAGGTATCCCATCTTGATTATCGTGTTTTCGAAAATCAATCGCCAGTTGAATTGAATAACAAGTTCTTTTTTGATCGTTCAGACAATCTTGTAGCTCATTCAGCCGCGTACATCGTTCACGCAGCAATCATTAAAGATTAATGAAATATCTGTGGATTATTGAATTTTGACAGACAGAAAGCTAATGCATGTACAACTACAACCATAATACTGATGTCTACCGATGCTTCAGGGTGTAGAGCGTGTGCCCGCGACATTGTGTCGCGCCTTGCTATATCGAAGACGGCGCCGCAACAGCACTGTGCCGATGGTCATACCGCCTCCGACGACCAACGCTATCCCCGTGACAGGAAGCAGCTGATTAAGAACAAACGCGTTACGCCGAAACTTCCTAAAATACTCCATTCCCGAATTCACAAGCCTCTCAGAAAAGTAGGAGCTCATAGAAATCGCCCGGTGTTCCTCTATCGAGAGTCCCTCACCTACATCGATGGTGATGACCTCATCAAATTGTGACAGGAAGACGAGATGCATCTTTTTTTTCACCGGATCGAAGACATTTGAGTATCCGGTAAAGTAGTTTCCCGTGCGATGCACGGCGTCCAGAACCGAAAGAGCGAGATGAACGGTCACCTCGGATCCGCCATGAACAGTATCGAGAATGGAGGTCGATCTTTCATAGCGGGGGCAAGGATAAGGACCGTCATGACTCTTGGGATTGACTCGGTTGAAATTGGTCTGCGTCATGTAACCGTCCTGACTAGACGGCTTTCGGGTGAAGGCCAACTCACCTTCTAAATTCGGGCTGACGACCACCATATCACCTGATGCATCCGCGAAAAACCACTGGAACCAGACGTGACCGTTCCAGTCAACCTCGGAAAAGTACCTAATAACTTCCTCGACAGTCGCGTTTTTCCGCAACACATCGTAGAGAATCCAGTCTGGTCCCCATTGGTATGTTCGTTCAGGGTAATCAGCCATTTGAGTGTCGGGAATTCCGGTCAAATCGTAGCAAAGACCGTGTTCGTTCATTCCGCCTTGGATGCTCACTGCTTCATTACGCCACAGCCACCCGACGAACACCGCTCCGTATTCATCTTCGACAGCCGGGTAAAAGAACAGGTGTGCGCTGAGCGGATCCTTCTCGAGCGGGTGCCCCAGGCCGCCATCCTCGCTGTTCCCGAATAGAACACTGCCTTCGCTCGATACCGCGAAGTTGGTGCATGAGAGCCGCGGTTCCGAGTACGCGCCTTCAGGAACCATCATGAATATGATTGCGATTATTATGAGAGTTGCCATACTAGTAGAACACATCTCATCTAACGATCTGACACCACAGGAGACAGTAACCGCGTTTATATGTAAGGTAATGGCGCCAAATCAACTGTAACGGGAAGAGGTCAGCCCAGTCATTGAGTATTATCCTTTTTTCTTATTTTCAACCCAATAATAATCACTCCTATAATTCCAAGGACAGCTAAAGTAGCAGCAAAATAAACCCAAAACATGTCCACATTATGTGTAGAGCGAAATTGAGGCTTAACATCAAAGTTGATCCAAGGACCAGTTCTGCCTATTACATAAATTAAAACTCTGAGTGCATGAAAAATCGCGGCTGCCGCTCCCAATCGCAAAGAAATAAGTTTAGATTTTAGAGAAAGTTTTAATAGCCATTGAAAAGAAAAAATAATACAACAAATATCTACAAACATTTCAATGAAGGTTAAAACAATTACCCATGTAGCAAGAGTTTCCCACCCATTTTCAACTGTTAATAAACGAATAGTTCGGAATAATAAAATGCTTGCACCTATAATTATTAGCAAAGAGAATGCTTTTTGTTTATTCATGTTGTCCCCTTGACTTCTTATTTCATCTAAGTAATGTTGCGCCCTCCTGCTGCACTGACGAGGCCGTAGGAAAATTGTATTCTCAACCTCGGTTCTTCCTTTTGATTCTATCCCGACGTCAGATCCAAAGCAATTACTGCTTTCACAAATGCTGTCACGCAAAGGTAAGCTATAGCTTAATATATGACTTTCCAGGGAGAGTTTTGGTAATAAACTATGGGACATGCTGGCTCTCAATCTGAGCGCAAGGACAGTACAGAACCATATGCGAAGTATCCTTGGACGACAGCCCGGCGGAATGATCAGGATCGGCGGCGCAATGGACTAACCAGTTCGCTACGCACGTTTGGATTTGACTAATGCGTTCCAATACCATACGCTTTACTCAGTCAGCATCTTAGTCGCACACACGCTCGCGAATTCAATGTTGGAGTCGGTATGGTCTTGAATCTCAACAAGTGGTACCTGGACATTACCTCTGACTGCTGCATCGGGTTTTACTACGTAATGACGGTTTCAGTTGCCGGTGTGCGTTTTGGCGCGTCAGCGATCTATCACTTCTCCGGTGAATTGACCAGCAAATCCTTCAAGCTCGGACGCACGCGGAACTCGTCGACGAATAATCTACTCCTCAACAACGCTGAATTGAACCGGTCTTCGGAGGCGGTATCGCTCCGAATAATGCATCCATCATGCCGCATCGACGGAACTTGGAACCTCGACACCGAGCCGATTCGGCGGCTAGAGGGACCTCTCTACGCTGCGGGTGATTTCCAATGTGACTGGTCTGTTGCTGCGCCCTTCTCGCAAGTGAGCCTTAGGTTTTCCGATGGACGGAACTCGCACGATATTGAGGGTACAGGATACATCGATCACGTAACCATGACGATCCCTCTCTGGACCATGCCGTTTCGAAGACTCTACTGGGGAAGACTTCATGGGGATCACTCGTGGATAGTGCTGTTGTCGTTGGAAACTCCGGACGGCCATATCGGATTATTCGCCGATCCGTTCTCGTCGGAGAAGCTGGTATCGGTTGAAACTTCACTGAATACCGACGGTACGATCCGATCGTTTAGCTGGGACGCCGGCCGGTCCCAAAGAAAAGTACGAGCCCAGTCCGTGAGGGCGTTGGAGGATCAGCAGGTCCTTCGACGCGGTATACTCGGCAAGGCGTTGCCGAACCCATGGATCGCCCTCGGCGGCGTCGATCGAAAATATGAAGTTCTGTCTGAATACTCCGGAGCGTCTTATCGAGGGATTATGGAAGAAGTGGTTTGGAATGATTGAGAAAGCACTCTGTTCATGCGATGGTCTGGGAAAGCGCTACGGGAGATTGGGCGTCCTCTCCGATTGCTCGTTTCTCGTCGGGAAAGGCGAGCTTGTCGGGTTGGTTGGCGAAAACGGTTCGGGGAAGAGCACGCTGGTAAAGTGCCTCCTCAAGTTCACCCGGCCATCAAAAGGAATCCTTTCGATGACGGAATCTGTCGGCTACTGTCCTCAAGATGATTACCTGAACGGGCAGCTTACCGTCCACGAACATTTCGCCTTATTGAGATCGGTGTACAGTATGCGATATTCCATCGACATCACTTACGTCGACAGTCTATTCGACAGGCTCAACATCGGCCCGTTCTTGCGCACCATCATAGGAAATGTGAGCAGCGGCACGTATCAGAAAGTAAAGCTCATTACAGCGCTCCTCCACAAACCTCAATTACTGCTGCTTGACGAGCCCTACGATGGCTTTGATTGGCAAATGTATCTCAGATTTTGGGACATTATCGGTGAACTCAAAGAGTCGAATGCGGGGATACTCATGGTCAGTCACCTCGTGTATGACTTTGAGCGCTTCGACAGAGTATATGAATTATCCGGGGGCACGCTCCACGATGCGAATCGGGCATAACAGATTATTTGTACGTGTCTTTTGCCTGTCAGCCCGCGAGCTGTGGCGTAATCGATTCGGCCTTGTTTTGCTCATAGTTATACCAATCCTTTTTCTCGCGGTCGCTGCTTTCACAACAAGTACTACCTCGATACCGATAAAGCTCTTTTTCGCCGAAAAGGTCGAAAGCATCTTTCTCACCCAGAGGGCGATTACCCTCGTTTTTATGTCAGCCGCTGTGAGCGGCTTCCTGTCGGCATATTACTCGGTCATGCTCTTTCACCGGAATCTTGTGTATTTCCGCTATTGTACCGTTGCCGGAATGCCACCCGCGGTGTTCACAGCTGCCCGATTCACGTTCTTTCTTATGGTAGTCACATTCCTCGCCGTTCTTATTACGTCGATTGTTTCTGTCTCAATCCCGGTTAATAGGCCCTTATTAGCTTTTTTAGGCTTTCTGATCCTCGGGGCAATCTACGGCGCGTTTGGGGGTGCGGTTGGCGTACTGAGCAAAGATTTCTTGATTGCCGTCCTTCTCATAGTACTACTGGCCAATCTGGACGCCGGCTGGCTCCAAAATCCCGTGTATTACACGTACGCTCAGGACGCGAAATTGATACGCCTTCTCCCGGCATTTTTCCCGTGCCAGTTTATCTTCTCGGTTGTATTCTCAGACCGTGTCAATATCCGCGCGCTGATATTGAGTTTGTCGTATGCCACGGGCTTCTTGTTGGCTCTGTTTGTGCTTGTTTCGCTCAAGCTCAAAGGAGTTCTTAGGTGAAAAAAAGAAGCGGCAACGCTCTCCTTAGCGCGATCCTCTACATCGCGGTCTTTGCCCTCTTTGTCCCGGGACTGCATTTTTTCCTGGGGCGCTGTATGGACACGTTGCTGTGGAGCTTTGCCGTGGGCAAGAGCACGCCCGTTTCTATTATTGGCCTTTTTGTAGCGGCAATGGGCATCGCTGTAGTCCTTTGCGGGATTGCCTTGCTCTGGCGAGAAGGCAGAGGATTCCCTATATCGTCCCACCCGCCGAAAAAGCTGGTTACCACCGGCGTCTATCGGATATCCAGACATCCCATATACTTTGGTGGGATAATCACTTTCCTGGGCATCTCAATCATTATTCACTCGTTTTGGAACATTGTTCTTTTTACTCCGCTTATCGCTCTGTTTTTTCTGTCGTACGCGGAGAAGGTGGAAGAGCCTGTTCTCCTCGAGAGATTTGGCAGCGCTTATGCCGACTATTCGCGGAGCGTACCGCCGCTGTTTAGATACCCGTTTCGATCAGCCGTTCGCGGAGCCATCACTTTTTTAGCGTCGAAGATCTCTCTTCTCATCAACAGACCTTTTATCACGCGAAAGGGAAATCACATATTCTTTTTGGGCTACGGTTTGTGGTGCGGTGCCGCCGCGGTTGTTGGTCTTGGCGCTGTAAACCTGTTTATGCTGGCGTACTCGATTCCGAGCCGCCAGATTCGGTTGATTATTGTAATTACTACATTCATCGCTATCCTCGGTTCGAGGATCGTTTGGATTACCGGCGTGGTCGTCCATGAAAGGAAGACATTTGCAGACAGCATCAAAAGAGTCGGTTTTGTGTCCTGGGGTATGTTGTTCGGGGTAATGAGCGTGGGGATTCCATTTATGATAATCACCGGAAGAGGCATATTCACGTGGCTTGATATGGCTCTTTTTGCGCTCACACTAACCCATATTGTCGGGCGAATAGGGTGTCTATTTTACGGCTGTTGCTACGGCCGGGAGACAAACTCTCGAATTTGCATCCGGTTTTCCCATCCGGCCCTGAAGGCAGTACGAGAGGCACGTCTCAATGCCGCCTCCCTCTACCCAACACAAATTCTCTCATCCTTCAACGGTCTGATCGTGTTTGTAATAGTACTTACCGGATGGATGGGTGGCCACATGCCCGTCGGCTATCCTGCAACGCTCATCTGCATTCTGTACGGCTTTTTCCGCTTCATCGAGGAGCAGTACAGGGCTCAGAGAAAATACTTTTTGGGGTTTTTTTCGTCGGCGCAAATTGTGTGCCTTTGCGTTATTGCCGCCGGAATTGCTAAAACAGTGGCGCTGCTCACAGCCGGCGATGTCTCCAAATACGAACCACTGAGAGGTTTTTTGGCGTCATCCAAATCTGAAAACATACCGCTCGTGCTTGGATTGGGCGTCGTGAGTGCGCTGGTATTCAGTTACCATCGTCACGAAATAGGCATGTGGGGAATCCAGAGAGAGAAGAATGAAGCCTGAATACCTCAATGGCGAACTGACGTGGGACGGATGCGTGCTTTCAGAGCTGGCCGATGCATATGGCACTCCTCTTCACGTTATTAGCGCCGGTGCTATTGAGCGGTCGGTCAAAGAGTTTCTCCAACCGTTTCAGGAGCAGAAGCTTCCGGTCTCCTGTTACTATTCGGTGAAGACGAATCCAGTGCCCTGCCTCCTGAGGAAGTTGGCGAGCTTGGGCGTCGGTGCATCAGTTATCTCAGAGTACGAGCTGTGGCTCGCCCGGGCTGTCGGGTTTTCTCGTGTAATCGTAAACGGTCCTGCAAAGAGCGACGAGTTGCGCCTCTCCGCCGCCCGCGCGGGTGTCGG
>JABGPX010000597.1 GCA_018644745.1 Spirochaetales bacterium | reverse complement strand
CGGGATGGAAGACTTCATGATCTATGCCCTTACCAATACAACGGAGATTGGTATTCTCGCGGGCGTGGTGGCAGAGTTTGAAATCGAAAAAGCAAAGCTCTTTCTCGATAGCGGTGCCGATGCGATTCTTATTGCCGATGATATAGCCTTTAACACCGGAGTGTTTCTACCGCCCAAAATAATGCGGGAAATTATCTATCCCAGATATAAAGAAATGATCCGGGAGATAAAAAGATATCGAGATGTGGCCGTATTCCTTCATTCCGACGGCGATCTCAATAAAGTGATGGATAATATAATCGAGAGCGGATTTGACGGTCTTCAATCGCTTCAGCCCTCCGCGGGTATGGACATTCAACATATCAAGAAGAATTATGGAGACCAGCTATGCCTAATGGGGAATATTGATCTTGACTATGTAATGACCCGCGGCACCCCGGCAGAGGTTGAAGACACGGTTAAGAAGACTCTCGATGCGGCAGCTCCCGGGGGAGGCTTTATTCTGAGTACCTGCAATACTCTGGTGAACTCAATACCGCCGGAAAATGCCTTGGTTATGTACCGGACCGCGGATGCTTACGGCGTGTACCCGATCAGCCTTTGAGCGAACCGGCCGTGAGCCCCGAGATAAAATGCTTCTGAAGAAGCAGATAGAAGACGGCCAACGGGGTCGCGGCAAAGAAGAGAATTGCGAATACATCGTCCCACTTCTGGGTGTACTGACCGATGGCCCGGTAAATTCCCGTAGTTACCGTATAAAAATTGCTGCTGCCCAGGATAACCAGCGGCGTAACAAAGTCATTCCACGTCCATACAGTGATAAAGATAACGACGCTAGTTAGCGCGGGTTTCATGAGTGGAAAGATAATACGGAAGAAAATCAGGAATGGATTCGCTCCGTCAATTTTCGCCGATTCATCCAACTGCGTCGAGATAGTTCCGATATAGCCTGTGAGCACAAAAGCGGTAAAGGGCATATACCAGGCTATATACACGAGGATTAGCCCCGGCACTGTAAGTACCAGGTGAACGGTCCTGAGTATCTGAATAATGGGTATGAGAATTACTTGAATGGGAATCATGAGTCCGGCGAGCAGCACGAAGTACGCTGCTTTATAGAACCCTTTTCTGTTTCGGCTGAGGGTATAGGACATCATTGAAGAAAGCGCTGCGACTGTGAACAGGGTGATAACAGCGATAAGAATTGTAAAGACATATGCCCGTAAAACATTGAAATTTGGTGAGTTGAAGTTTCTTATCAGATTATCAAAGGTTAAACGCTTGAACGGGATTCCCATTGGTGAGTTGAAAATATCTTTTTCGATTTTGAAAGTATTTATCAGCGCGATGTAGAACGGGACCATGTATACCAATGCCAGGAGCATTAAACTTGCTTTCCCGACATATGAAATTAAGGTGTTTTTTGCTCGATTAATCATAGGCATAACAGATCCTTTCAGCTAAGAAATAAGGTCGTTCTCACGCTTTCTGAGAATATTTGTCAGAACTAGCGCAATAACAGAGACGAGTATCAGCATATACATTGCAATTGCGGATGCATAAGATATCCTGAACTGATTAAAGCCGATTCTAATGATATGGATAGCTACCGACTCTGTTTTTCCTGCCGGTCCGCCGCTCGTTAAAACATATATGATATCAAAAATCCGCATATAGCCGGTGAACAAGAATACGGTTACAGCAGTAAACGATGGAGCCAGCCAAGGAAAGGTGATGTATCTGAATTTCTTCCATGAATTAGCGCCGTCGATTTTTGCCGAATCGTAGAGTTCCGTAGGAATTGCCTGCAGTCCTGCGAGATAGAGCACCGTTGCGAAACCGGTGGTTTGCCAAACACTTATGAATAATATGGTCCATTGAGCCAATGCAGGATCTGCGAGAAAATTGATCTTACTGAGTCCCGCGCTTTCAAGCAGTGTATTGACTATACCGATGTAGCTGAGCAGCGCTTTGAAAATAAAACCGACTGCAACTAGACTTATCAGCTGCGGGAAAAAGAAAGCGGAACGGTAGAAATTGGTGAGAACGCTCTTCTTATTTAGGAACGACGACAACGTTAACGCGATAACCGTCGTTATCACCGTTCCAAAAATCGCATAAAAAAAGGTAACTCGCAGGCTCATCATAAAAGCGGAATTCTTTAATGCTCGGATATAGTTGGTAAATCCGACAAAATCCATGGTGCGCTTCAATCCGTCCCAATTGAAAAATGAATAATAGAACGCCAGGAATATTGAGAGAATTATCAAACCGAAAAAGATAAAAAAGCCGGGGAAAAAGAGGACAAAATGCTGCACGTTAGTTTTGGTTAGTTTCTTACTCAATTTGGCGTTCATGGGTCCCCCGGGAATTAGCAATCAATATAAAAGAGGCGCCGCCAGTGTTTCCGGGGCGCCTCTTTATAGATTCTGCTGTTATCTGGTCTCAGCTACAAAGTCGTCGATCTGCTGGCACAAGTCCTCAAGACTTTTATACGACTGACTCAATATAGCTTCCGCGCCTTTTCTTAAAAAGACGTCGAGACCCGGAGGTGCCGCTTCGCCAAGAACGTGGGTGAACATCGATCGTGTGTAATCTGCACCTGCTGCAAGATCGGCAAGATCCTGCTGCAGCTGAGTCATCTCATACATCAAGGGTGGGTCAAGATTCGAATAGAGGCCATCAGCCTGAATGAATTTGGATCCATATACTTCATCAAGAACCATAAACTTTACGAGTTCAAAAGCTATCTCGGGATTCTTAGATGCTGAGGACACCGCGGCACTGCTTCCGTAGCCACCCGATATCATCAGATTCGTCTCACCGTCGAGTGTCGGTATAGCAAATACGCCGGTTTCCCAGGTTTTGTCTGCTGCCGCCTCGGCCGCGGTAAACCAGGATCCCATAGGATACATTACACCGTTTCCGTTGAGGAATTCCTGCTCCAATTGAGCGTAACCGATACTCAGAGCACCTTCGTTGAAATAGCCTTTCTTGACGCCGCTATCGAGTATTCTCACCATATTCATTATTTCCGGGTCGGTCCATTTTATCTTGCCGGCATATACATCCGTCCAGAAATTAGGATAGTTTTTGGTAATCTCAGGCCCGATAAAGTATTCCCATACTATCAACGGTACCCACTCACCACCGGTAAGAATCGGAGTATAGCCGGCAGCTTTTATCTTGGCACAGACTTTATCGAACTCTTCCATGGTCTTGGGGATGTCATTCTCGGTTAGACCGCTTTTCGCCCAAAGATCTTTGTTGTAGAACATGTTGCTCTGAGGCTGCACGCTCTGAGGAAGCTTGTAGATTTTTCCTTTGTATGCAACGCTCATGATGTCCTTGACTCTAGCCAGATCAGGGTCGTCCGTGGGCATTGCCCAGAGATGTCCGGCATCGGAGAACGATACTATGTCTGAAAGATTGGACATTACATCGGGAACATCACCGGCCGCAATTCGGTTTCGAATGAAATCAGACGCTCCGGAAGAAGCGGTGGCTGAAAGCTCTATGATTTCAACCTCAACATCCGGGAACTTTACGTTGAACGCCGCAACCGCGCCGTCATAGAAATCTCTGGTTAGGTTCGGGGTTATCCATACCTGGTACTTCAGTTTAATGGTGTCGCTGCTTGCATCATTCTGCCCGCCTGCGAAAACCAGTACTGATGAAACAATCAGGAACAGAAAAATCATTAGTCCTTTTTTCATCATGTCCTCCATCGAAAAATTTGGTTTTGATAGTGTATTATCAGGTCTGCCGGGTCAGCTGTAAAGCTACTGCAGTACTGACTTTTGGTACCGCGGTACTGATAAAGGGTGCATTATATCGGCAGGTCAAATTCACCAAGAGAGAGGGGATAATCGCCGTATTGCCGGACAAGCTTGATCACCTGATCATATCGCGTACCTGACACCGAGGCAGGTACGGAATGATCTGATGCAAAAATATAACCGCCGCCTTTACCTGCGTTCAATTTTTGGAGAACATACTCGCGAAGCTCTTCGTCATCCAGCGCGGCCCATTTCTGTACATCCATGTTGCCCAGGAAGGCAAGTTTCCCGGCGTAGTTCTTTTTGAGTTCCAATACATCAAGCCCCGCTTTGGCTTCGAGGGGGTTATAACAATCAAGGCAGATATCCACGAGATCGTCAAAGATCTCTCTCGCGTCGCCGCAACCATGATAGACCACCGGCAAGTCATGGTCGTGGCATATCCTTATCTGCTCCGCAACGCAGGGTTTGAAAAAGCGCCGCCAATGATCAGGAGACATCATCATACCGTTTACATAGGCAACATCACCGAAAATGATCATTCCGGCGAGCATGTCTCCCCCTGCCGCGATTTCGCCTTCAAGTACGCCGATTGTAAACTCGGTGACCCTTTTGAGGAATTTCCCGAGCTCATCCGGATACAATCCCATCCAGAGCATCATGTTTTCAGATCCGATTATCCGCCAGCCCTCTTCATGGGCTTCACATATGCTGCCGAAGACCGGGAAGTCCGGATAAAGGGATCCCACAGTCTCGGTCCAGGCAGGTGTATTCGGCGCGAAATCGTCACCCACACCGGCAATCTGATTGTCTCCTGCCTCAAAAAACCTTCTCCGATCTCGGGGATCATCGAACTCGAAGGCCAGCATTTTTTCTACAGTATCAGTATGGAACTTTACAAAAGCCGGCATGGGAATTGCCAGGTTTTTCCGCATTTCTGCTTCGAAGCCGGTTCTGACAACTACTTCTTCCGACGTATTCTTAATATATTCAAATGCTTTTATATGAGGATCTATGTTGGGAATGCTGATGACCATATCCAGGTCGTAGTATTTATACGGGTTTTCATCATCGGCAAGCCCCAGATCTTCTCTCCACTGCTCGAGGAATTTGCCCCAGTAGAACTCGGTAATAGGTAAACGGTCCGGCTCCTCATGTCGAAGGGCTTTTTGTATCCGATCAAGTTTTTTCATACAATCAGCCGATCTCTTTAATCCGGTTGTCATCGCCCGCTCCTTAGTGTTCATCGAAAATCTTGAGATCTATGCAGAGGCGCATTGCCTGCATCCTGTCGCGTACATCTATAATCTCATAGATGGAAGAGACATAATTTTTGACTGTCTGCTTCGCAAGATTCACCTTTTCGGAGATCTCGTTATTGTCATACCCCTGAGTTATGAGAGCCAGGATTTCTATCTCTTTTTCGTTCAGATTGGCATACCACGACGGCTTCTCTCCGCCGTCTTCTTTTTTACTTTCCTGGAAGAGGAAAGCAGGAGATATATACATCAATCCCTTATTTACGTTTTTTATAGCGTATATCAGATCGTCGGGCAACATATCTTTCAGCAGATAACCCCTCGCGCCTACTTTCAAAGCGTTTTTTACATACTCGTCCTCATCGAAGGTGGTAAGCATGATAATTTTTACTTCAGGTTGATTTTCAATAATCAACCTTGTCGCTTCTACGCCGTCAATTCCCGGCATTTTTACATCCATGAGAATGAGATCAGGTGTGTTGGTCTTGCAGAAAGAAACAGCATCCTGGCCGTTGTAGCAGACACCAATGACTTTGATCTCGTCGTCTTTTGTTTCCAGCACTGTTTTCAAACTGTTGATAAATAATACCTGGTCGTCTACTAGAAAGACTTTAATCTGCTCCATGTGTGCTTATCCTGTAGAGTGGAATGCTGGCCCTCAGGGTAACACCTTTGCCGCTGCTGATTATAGTAAAATCGCCGCGGATCTTTTCTATCCGCTCTTTCATTCCTGCTAATCCGATACCGAGTGCCAATTCCTTAAATCCCGTGCCGTTGTCTATGATGGTAATGATGAGGTTATAATTCTCCTCGAACAGCTGAATGCCAATTTCTGTCGCCATGCCGTGCCGCAGCGAATTAACCATACCTTCTTGAATAAGCCTGAAAGTGAGATGAGAAACGTTGCTGGCATAGTTTTTATTCAGATTTCCATAGTCGATCATGATTGCCACATTTGTGGCTCTTCTAAACGCTGTTACCATCCGGTCGAGTTTTTCCAGGTCTGTTTCGACATTTACTTTCTTGACCTTGAGAATACGCAGCGCGATTCGGATATCTGTTAATCCGTTTTTAGCGTATGTATGGATGTTGGATAGAATTTCTCTCAGCTCTTCCGGGATCGATTTGCTCTGAGATTCCAGCACAGATGCCGACAGCATTATGATGGTTGTGAGAGTATAACCCGTTGAATCGTGGACTTCTCTAATTATTCGGTTTCTCTCATCTTCGCTCGATTTCTCTTCCGCTATTTGGATGTAATGCTGGAAACCCGTATTAGCATCCGTAAGGCTATTAATTGTCTTATTCAGATATTCGATGCGGTTGTAATCTTTGGTGAAGTAGTCATAGAAATATCTGAAAAATGAAAAGAGAAAGATCAGAATGAACGCAAAAATCGATACGTAGAGAATGTCGGAAAGG
>JABGPX010000552.1 GCA_018644745.1 Spirochaetales bacterium | reverse complement strand
GATATAGTCGATTATGAGATTATATCCTTGAAGCCGGTTCTCCCTCTCATCAAAATATATCCGAAGCTCAAGCAGTTTTTCGCAAAAAGCAGTTATTCGAAGTTGAGAGCTCCTGCTTCCTGTTTTTTTGAATTTACCAAGCGGAATTACCCAGGCTCCCTCTCCGATGGGCCGAAGGGTTGATTCGGTGCCTCCAGGTAATCTCTCTAGCTCCTCGACAGCATCATGAAGCGCGTCTTTTCGCAGACGTGAGAGTTGCCTAAAAGCCGGCAGATGTATAAACAAATGTATCATGAATAACTGCCACTTCAGCTCAGGTCTAGCTTTGGCGGTTCGGCCCCGCCTTCCCAGAGCTCTTCATCCTCCTGAGACACACTCCTTCCATAGACGTAATCAAAAAGAAACCGGAAGTCCTCCGGCTTTATTTCCATAAACTGAATACCGAAGTAATTCATGGCCGATCCCTCGAACTTGCGCATTAACCTGGCTCCTATTCGCATACTCCGCTGCCCAAAGGAGAGGTTCAAATCGATATCTGCATATAACATCAAGGTCGCCGCCAGCTGCTCAGAACCGTTTGCAAAAAGCAGTCCCGAGGCACTTATATCAATAATATCTCCTTCATACCGCTTTTTTTCGGGGATCTGTTCCTTGAAATACCCATTTATCTTAAGGGCATAAGCAAGGACCTTTGAGAATTGATAGGTTTCATCGAGAAGATCACGATCAAATACGCCATCTTTGCCTTCCTTCTGAGCAAGATATATAAATCCAACCGCGTATTCATGAAAAATTATGGGGCAGTAAATTTCGGCCTTAATTCCCTCAGCTCGTTTCTCGGCCAGCAGTTGAGGAAGCCGGTCCTGGGTAACATCCTCATTGGCACTCACCTTTTCCGGCCTCAACAGCATTGCCCGCGTAATAATCCGTCCGCCCATTTCAAAGTCGTTCTCGGGAATTTTCCCTGCGGTATTTGGGATGAAGAAAATTTTTCCTGTTTGGGTAACGAGATGCTCTTGAAACCCTTGAGGAGGTCTTTCTCGAAACATTGTAACTGTATTGGTAGTGACTTTGCTATTCACTTTCTCTCTAAAAGTTTCGATGAGAGAGTTGATCTGGTTCGGGTTATATTCTTCAGAGTATTCGGGAACCTCCACCGGATCATATTCTTCAGTTTTTGGAAAATTCAGACTTATCTTCATATCCTGCATTTCAAAAGAGATCGATACATCATGAGGAGCGGATACCCGTTCGTATTTCCTCGCCAGGTTCTTATGAATCCCGGTTGGAAAATCCACTTTAAGGTCACCGTCCCCGATTCCTCGAACTTCGGTTTCAAAAGTCATTACATGCCCAAAATATGAGAAATAGGTTGTTAGTTTCGAGCCTGCAGGAAAAAGTGTTTCGAGATCCGGTTCGCCGGAAAGAATGATATAGTCATCATTCACAGCTTTGAGAAAGCCATGGGTCTGGATTTTCGAGCCATGAAACCTCAATGGTATAGACTTATCGCAAACCGAATTGAGAATAAACTCTTTTTCAATTCTACTTATTTCAATTCCCATGATATTTCCCCGCTACGGAAGATTCATCATTCTATAAACCGATGGTTCATACAATTCACCTCGGACATCGCTATTTTCCCCGAGATCAGCCAAATCTATTTGAAAATCCGTAACAAGCCATTTATCCTGCAACTTTTCAAGGTAGATCTCGCCGAACGCTACCCCGGGATTTCCAATCAGCCGAACATTGGCGCGTGCTTTGCCTGATATATATATATCGACGATCCCGACCCTAATATCGAGAGGTATGTTTCCACGATCGAGGTGAAATTCCAATGAACGTTGCGCCGACGGCAGCCAATCCGGATGTACGTCATCTAGGGGAACCTTTCCGTTCTGAAGCCCTTCGCGAAACAGCCTTATCCGCCGAAGAACTAGCTGAACATTGCGGTCTCCGGAAAATCCTTGAAGAGCGCCAATCTCAAAATCTTCGGGGCTGTAGACACTGCCCTGTCGAATGCTGAGCAATTGATCTTTTTGCTGAACAGATCTCGACTCTCGAACGACCGGGCGAACCGACGGAGCCGACGTAGCGGTCTGCGTCGGCGGGCTCAAGGTTATTTTGCGATCTGGAGCAGGAGCAGCCGCATTGGTTGAGTCGGTATTTGCCGACCCTTCCGCGGCAGATGGCGGCTCCGCTGCCGACACCCTATTCCTTCCCGAACACCCGAAGAGGCACAAGGTGAGAAAAAGAAGCAAAAGAAACATCTTATTCATCTGACTTTGTTCTATCAAAACTGCTATCCGCTGTCAAAGGGCGGTTTGTACCTTCTGGACGAATTACCGCGAACACGCTACATTCACATTGGACAATGAGTGAGAGAGCAAAGATTCGAAATTACCTCGCATACGCTTTTACAGAACCTATACGAGACCCGCTCTGGAGCCACGTCTACCTGTCCCCCGGTTTGATGGGAATCGTAGGTGATCCATCTTTTCAGAAACTAAGCAGAATACGCCAGCTCGGGCCCACGTATATGGTGTATCCCGGGGCCACGCACACAAGGCTCAATCACAGTCTTGGTGTATTCGAGTTGGCGAAAAGAATGATCCGTGCGCTCACCGCGTTTGACGCAGCAAATGAGCTTTCAGAAACAGGGGTTCGATCATTTCTTTGCGCCGCCCTGCTCCACGATGTTGGACACTTCCCGTATGCCCACTCTCTCAAGGAACTTCCCCTGCAAAGCCATGAGAGTCTTACCGCCAAAGCTATTCTCAATACCTCCCTTCGAATCGGTATAGAGCGTGGCGAACATGGTGACGCTGAGATGACCGCAAAAATTGTCGACACCGCTCTCGACAGCCAAGGTAATCGGGAAATTGAAATCTACCGGAAATTGCTCTCCGGAGTACTTGATCCGGATAAGTTAGACTACCTTACACGGGACGCGTATTTTTGCGGTATTCCATATGGGGTACAGGATACCGACCTGATAATCAGTAAACTTGAATACCTGGAGAAGGTCGGTCTCGTGGTCGAAGAACAGGGAATACATGCGGTAGAAAATGTGCTTTTCTCAAAATACCTGATGTACCGATCGGTATATTGGCATCGAGCCGTACGTATAGCAACAGCAATGATAAAAAAAGCCGTCTACATGGGTATGACTTCTGGCGATATTCAACCGGAGGCGCTATACGGCCTGGACGATGACAGCTTTGTATCTACCTTTGGAATTACTAATTCTGATTCATCGATCCTCATATCGCAGGTAAATAAACGGGATTTTTTCAAAACCGTGTGGGAAGAACCTTTTGACCCAAGTAATAAGAATCATACGCGTCTTCTTGATCTCAATGCCAGACACCAGTTGGAGAAGCAATTTTCCGAGGAGTTGGGTATCGCCGAGTCCGATTCAGGTTCCGAGAGCGCCATTGCGTGTGCCACTGCGTGCGCCACCGAACTAATTATTGACATTCCTGAGCAGATATCTTTTGAAGTCGATCTGCTCATTCATAGGGAAGACGGGCTATTTCCATTTGTCGACTCGGGCACCGTTTTCAAAGAAGAGGTAGTATCCGGTTTTACAAACTCACTGCGGAAAATTAGGATATTTGCGCCGAGACAATACGCGGAAAAAATATATAAATCGGAAGTCTTTGGCCGGTGGCTAAAAACATAATATCCATAGTAAACGGAAAGATATCCGCAAAGCTATTTAGGATGGCTAAATCTGTCTGCGATGTGTAAACTTATGGATAGATAAGATAAGAATGACAATCTACTTGAATAACAGCCGAGTTCTGGAATACATTCCAGGAATGAAAACGGCATATCTGCAGCAATTGGCGATAGGGAGATGAAGTACTCAAAATTGATGCGGGAACGAATTCGACGGGTTCGAGTTCTTTTTAAAGAGCTTGGCTATGATCTCGTCGAGGGAGAAAAGAGCGAGGAGACCTTTTCCGCTGCGTTTGAGAACGAAGAAAGCTTCCAGGGGGGCTTCTTCATAGACAGTGACAATAAATTCCTTGAAATCGCTTTTACTTTCACATTCTCTTCAGAACTCGATCTGTATATTCAGGATAAGCTCACCGATATGCTCCGCATCTGTTATGAATTCGGCTGCTATTTGAATATTCAGAAATCCGAGGATGATATAGAATTTTCAATCTACTCAAAGCTTTATTACGCAGGTATAAATTATTATACACTGAAAGAAACGCTTCGAGACTTCAACGGTTGTATTGAAATGCTGCGCGAGTTAGTTGATCTTACCGTAGATGAAGAGCAGGAGAGGGACTGATCCAATAGCCGACTAGGCAATTGAGGTGGATTCATGACCGTTCATAACCAGATGGAAGATCTGGTAATAAATCTTGTTAATGAAATCTTTGACGAGGAAAAGGCGACAAAACAAGGCTCATACTGTATCTGCAAACAATGCCGCACAGATGTAAGCTGCTATGTTCTCAACAGAATAGAGCCCCGATATGTCATCTCGGAACGCGGTCTGGCTCATACCGAATCGGCATACTTGGAAAGAATCCAGGAGACCGCCGATCTTGTCACGCTGATACGCGAAGGAATTGAGCAGGTCTCGGCCACTAAAAGGCCGTTTTTTGCTCACTCTGAAGACTGCGACCACCGTCAGGATCATGGATCGATGTTCAATTTTCCAATTATAAAGGGCCGGGTTTTAAACGGAAACACCTTTGAGCCAATTGTAAATGTGGATGTTTTTCTGAAATGTGATTCTGCTATGCTCGAGATGGTTGATCCTAACTGGAGGAATCCCTGCCATCTCTACGATTCCGGAACCGGATCGTTCTTCTTTCTTCCCGCGCCAGTTTCGGCGACTTCACTCGGGGAAAAACGTGCTTTCCAATTTGAGATTCTCGTCGATGATCACCGCTTCGAACCGCTTCATCACTTTTTCACTCTCGATACGGTGTCTAATGAAGGATTTCGCGATGCTCTTCATACCAATGAGAGCCATTCCGCCGAAAATCTCTACTTGTTTCCTATTACTTGATTTTGACAGCTTTGAAATGAAGCCCGAGAATTAGAAGTTCTCCGAGTATATGCTGTAATCATGAAGTCTGCCGGGACTTTCCTGCTCTACAAAATCCACGGCTTTCTGCAAGACCGTTTCTCCGAACTGACGAGAGTTTGACACAAGAGCTGCGCCGATCTGCGCAAAGGTTATCGAACCTTGAAGATCGACCTCCGCCACACTCAACTTAAATTTACGACCGAGCCTATCTTTCAAAGACCTGACTACACGGCGCTTGTCCTTGATAGAATATGCTTCGGGAATTTCTATGATGAATTGCAGCATCGAGACGATCATGATATGGATCCGACCTATTCGGTATCCAGAAGATCCTTGACATCGTCGAGATTCAGTAGAGATGGCTTTGATTCCGCCGCGCCGCCGAGAGCCCGGTCTTTCATTGGCAGATAAATACGATTAAACGCGTCGGCAAGTTTATAAATATCATCATCTCTATATTTATCCGGGATTTTAACTTCGAGATTGTAAGCGTCGTCTTCTATGCCCTTACGCATTACATGAATCGGATCGGTAATAGTTAGCGCAAAATGCGGGCTGTAGGTCACAAGCAGGAACACGACGAAGAGCACAAGAATGCCAAAATAAATCAGACTGTCTTTCGCCTGAAGTACCAACATTATCTTAATATCAAAAAAGAAATCGTAACCAGCAACTGCCACATATTGATAGTCGCCGGGGCCATAGTTTTCCGCGTAGAATTCATTTTTATATCGCGAATATATAGTCTTGTTCCCGTTTTTGACCAGGAGTACATCCTCACCCATCTCTTCGACGAAAAGGCGCGCTGCGCGGCCTTCATCGGGAAGCCCGTCTGCGATTTTCTCAGCAGTGATCTGGTTTCGCTTTGTGAATACCGAATCAATACTCTCTACGTCGAGCAGAGTTAAAGCTACCGAAGCAATAAACAGCAGAATAACAAAAAGGCTGATTATCAGAGAGGTGATTTTTGTTACATGCCTCTGCGCCATTACCGAATCGGTATATTTTATCTGCTTGAAAATCTTAAGGACCCGTAGAAGCCTGAGAACCCGGGCGATTTTTACGGCTTTTATTACCTTGAGGACATTCAGAATACCTCCGAGAGCAAAGAGCGCGCTTCCGCCGGTAAGCAATGCAAGAACCGCTGGCCCCGAGCTCAGGAGCAGCAGAGGAATTGATGCTAGAAAATCTATCCAGCCCCGTTCCCTGAAAAAATATTGTCCGGCCCGTCCGCTGTAAACCGAGGAATAGAGACGCGAGAGAAACTCAATAGTAAAAAAGAGATCAAAAAAGAATCCGGTGAAAACAAGCACCTTCCGGATATTCCATGTCCACCCGACCAAAATCGCATAATCTTCGAGAAAGGTTTGAACAAGGACGAGGATTATGGCCCCGATTACAAATGATTCCAGTATCGAAC
>JABGPX010000666.1 GCA_018644745.1 Spirochaetales bacterium | reverse complement strand
CGACGGGGTTGTTTCGGGCGGCCTGTTGACCGAACTGGATATGATTGACGACGTTCTTTTTGCCGAACCGAAAGACATGCAAGACGGCAAGATTGATGTAACGGCGAACGACATCACGACCAACCTTCCTTATGTTGAAGGTGTTCATCTGTGTTTCGACCACCACCTCAGCGAGACAATTCGGGTCGGCGATAAATCAAATTTGATTATCGACCCGAACCAACCCTCTGCAGCCCGTGTCGTGTATGAGCATTTTGGCGGATTGGATACATTTCCGGATGTGCCCGAGGATCTGATGGCCGCGGTCGATCAGGCTGATTCGGCAGATTACTCCAGGAGGGTGCCGCCCGTCATTGCATCGGCTATTCGGAGGCCCGCCTCAGCTCCCCACGCTTCGGCTGTGCCGCGATCGGCCCGCGCGACCTTTACTCGAAAAGCAGAAAGGTCACCGGCGGGCAGCGGTATTGTGCCGAAAACAGATGCAGAGTTGGCCGTAATTGTTAGAGTGGGCCTAAGCATACCCCGTTTCACCGAAACCGCCGCAAGATCGGTTAAGGGAATAGAAATCGATTCCAACGGACCCACCGGAGCTTCGAAAGCGTTATACCGGCGCCATTCCACGATTAACTCACCTGTCTTCAGTGTGCATACGCCTTTGAGAGTGTGTATTCCTAAATCAACATCAAAACGAATAGTCATATAAAAGAAACCTTACTACAGGGATTATACTCCACCGTGGGGATCGAGAACACCATGCTGCAATAAGACCTCCTGCAGCACCGGCACCGGCAGGTTCCGCGGCAAACATCCTTCTGAAGCACACAGAGCACCTGCGGTTCCCGATGCCTGCCCAATGTTAGCGCAGATGGGCATTACCCTGTAATTGGAATGTGCCAAATGGGTACCCGAAATATTTCGACCGGCTAAAAGCAATCCATCGATTCCGACAGGCACAATACAGCGGTATGGAATAGTATATCCCGCTGCCTGGGGGAATTGCTTCTGCGCACCTGTTTCATCAAGGCCGCTTCCGGTGATGTTGTGGACATCGAAATTGAAGTGTGCGAAAGACACCGCCCAGTCCTCAAAAATCCGCGCGCTGAGTATGTCCTCGTCGGAAAGGACATATTCCCCCGCTATATGTCGGGTTTCGCGTACACCGATCCAGGATGCTGAACTTACGACATAACATTCCTCGTAGCCGGGCACGTATGATCTGAGAAAGGAAACCACGGGAGCTATTTGGCCCCGCGCCCCGATATGAGCGGTGGTCAGATCCCGGGTCTTCGTGCCGTCTACACCGGTGATATTCGTCATGTTGCAGGTAACCACCCCTGGAAGTGTGGTTCTGTAGAGCAGCACATGTCCGGCCGGATGAGGAAGTTCCGCCTTTCCTAAATCTTGTATCATTCCTTGGGGAATCTCGATATTGTCTTCAAACCCGCCGGGGAAAACCGCTCTGCCGGTATCCACCCCGCCGACTTTGAACATGAGTGTCATGGGCTGCATAAGTCCATCTGCTTTCCGGCCTTTCTGAAATGAAACGCCCGAACGAGCGGCAACATCGCCGTCGCCGCTCGCATCAATCACGACTTTTGCATGAATTGCTTCCCGCCCGGATTTGCTCTCAATAATAACACCGGTTATCCGATTACCGTCCATAATCGAGTCGACAACCATTGTATACAGGCGAAGTTCCGCTCCGGCCTGGTCGAGTATATCAAGGTATACTGTCTTTAAAATTTCCGGATTAATAGCCTGTCTGTAAAAACCATTTTCCGCAAGCATATCGGGAGACGCATCGCAGGATCGGTTAAGGAACTCCTCATATATTCCACCCCGCGTACTCCCGGTCCAATGACTCATCATGCCGATTGTAGACATGCCGCCTACTTCACCGAACTGCTCAATGAGAAGGGTACGAGCACCAAGTCTGGCGGATGAAATAGCCGCGGCCAACCCGGCTGGTCCGGCACCGGCAACCAGGACATCTACTTCATCAATAACCGGTATCTGACGTTCCGGCTCCGTAATGTGTACCATCTTTCACTCTCCAGGCCTCAATGACGCCTTCCGGTCCTGTGCAGCGAGATTTCTTTTTCGCAGCCTAATAGATTTTGGAGTAACTTCGATAAGCTCATCGTCGCGGATAAATTGAACCGCCCGTTCGAGGGTAAGAGGGAGAATCGGAGTCAGCGCCACCGCGTCATCCTTCCCCGAAGCCCGCATGTTCGTAAGCTTTTTCGTTTTGCATGCGTTTACATTCAGATCGTTGTCCCGATTATGTTCGCCGACAATCATACCTTCATACACTGGATCTCCAGGAACCACAAAAAGGTAACCCCGCGGTTCCAGGTTGTACAAGGCATAAGGCACCGCGGCGCCCAGGCGATCGGCAACCAGCGAGCCGGTGTGACGGCCGGGAAACTCACCTCTATGTTCTTCGTAGCCTGATAAATAGGAGTTCATAATACCGGTGCCTTTTGTGTCGGTGAGAAATTCATCCCTGTAGCCGATGAGAGCCCGCGAGGGCACGCTGAACTCGAGTCGAACTCTCCCGGTCTCATGATTTACAAGGGTTAGCATCCTGCCTTTCTTTCGTGAAAGTTTCTCGGTTACGGTGCCCATATAGGCGTCTTCGCAATCGATAAACAGGTGTTCAATAGGCTCGAGTCTTTTTCCATCTTCATAGTGAAATATTACTTCGGGCCTTCCAACGCAGAACTCAAACCCCTCGCGCCGCATGGTTTCGATGAGGATAACCATCTGAAACTCGCCGCGGCCCTGTACTACAAAGCTGTCGCCGTCATCCGACGGAGCGACAACCATTGATACATTCTGCATGGTTTCTTTTTTCAAACGTTCGAGAATTTTCGTTGTCTGTACAAATCGTCCCTCTTTACCTGAAAAAGGTCCGCTGTTTTTTGAAAATCTCATAGACACCGTCGGTTCATCTACGGCGATTCTTTTCAGTGCCTCAGGAAACTCAGCGCTGCAGATCGTATCGCCTATATGTACGCGGTCAATCCCGGCGAGTACGACAATATCTCCCGATTCCACCTGCTGGGCGTCCACAACTGACAACCCTTTGTAAACTTGAATTTTTGAAACCTTAAGGGGAATTACCTCGTTGTGTTCATCCACGCATACGAGGTTCTCATTCGCTTTGACCACACCGCTGTACACCTTGCCTATTGCCAGGCGGCCGAGATAGTCGGAGTAGCTCAAGTCGGAAACAAGCATTTTGAAATGTTTGTCTTCCCGCAGCTTCGGAGGGGAAATATGCTCGACTATGGTGTCCATGAGAATATCAAGGTTCTCGCCTTTTTCATCCGGCGCCTTTACGGCAATTCCATCACGGCCGATTGCGTACAACACAGGAAAGTCGAGCTGCTCTTCGGAGGCATCCAGATCGATCAGGAGGTCATATACTTCATCGAGCACCTCGAGAGGCCGTGCGTCCTGGCGGTCAATCTTATTTATTACCACAACCAGTTCGAGTCCCTCCTCGATAGCTTTGTTAAGTACGAATCGGGTCTGAGGCAGCGGACCTTCGGCGGCGTCAACCAGGAGTATCGCTCCCTCGGCCATCGATAGAGCCCGTTCCACTTCGCCGCCGAAATCGGCGTGTCCCGGAGTATCGATGATATTGATCTTCACATCCTTCCACACAACCGCGCAGTTCTTGGCGGCAATAGTTATTCCCCGTTCGCGCTCCAAATCCATTCGGTCCATTACTCTGTCATCCACGTCCTGACCTGAGCGGAACACCCCGCTCTGCTTGAACATGGAATCGACAAGGCTCGTTTTCCCATGATCAACATGGGCGATAATCGCGATGTTTCTTAATGTCATTTAATTTTCCTAAGATCGTCCTACGATCAGTCTGAAATATTTTTTCCTAGTACAATTTGGGCAGGATTGACCCCTCGAGCCGAAAGCTCCTCGACGATCGCCTTATATTTCAAATCATTGATGGCATGAAATGAGATTTTTTGCACCGGCTTTCGGCCCTCTCCGGGTATGGTGCTTCGAACCAATCTCACCTCACAGGTATACGGGAGTATATTGATTTTTCCTCCCTCCAGCTCAAAATCTATCGTATTGATTTTCCTTGAATTGATCTTGTCTCCGGATACCTTATCTATCTGTACTATCTTTCTAATGGCGTTTGTTGTCGGCGGAAGCATTCGGTAAACCGCAAATCTGCTTCCTGCATTTACATCAATGGTAAAAGGAAGATTAGACGCGACGTCTGTTCTGTATGCGTATATCACATAATCGGCAAAGAACGTGCCGGGTGCATCATCAATATATTCAAAAGGAATAAGGAGGATCGCCTGCTTGTCGTCCTTCGGCTCGGGAATTGGTACACCTGTGCAGGAAATGAGCGTTGCAATGATTATCGCGAAAGCCGCGCCGGTTTTCAGTCTATGTATTCTATTCATGGGCGGTCATTATATGTGAAATTACAAACAATTAGTAGTGGTCCGAGTTTTCTTAACTCGGACCACGATAATTTAATTTTTTACGGCTTAAATTAAAATGGAACGCCTAGGCACCGATGAGCTTGATGAGCTTATCGGCGGTCATGCCAAGGTGAGCGGCTACCTCAGTCGCCTTACCTGATTCGCCGAACCGGTTGATACAGAGGATGTCATCCGAAGACGAGGCAATGCCTCCCCAGCCAGTTCCAACTCCCGCTTCGGCAACGACAACACGGACACCTTCCGGGAGAAGCGCTTTTTTATAACCCGCATCCTGCTCTTCAAACAGCTCACGAGACAGAACCGATATAACTCTCACCTTTCTGCTGCTCTTACCGGCAGCTTCAATAGCCATCTCCACTTCCGAACCAGTCGCAGCGACCACTACATCCGGCACGCCGTCGCAGTCGAGAGCCAGATAGGCGCCCTTTCGGCAGTTTTCCTTCCATTGAGGATCCGCTTTTTCAAACACAGACAAGTTCTGGCGTGTAAGCGCCAGCGCCGTGGGTCCATCGGTGCGCTCGAGTGCCATCTGCCAGGCCACATTGGTCTCTTCGGCGTCAGCGGGCCTGAGCATATGTACTCCCGGAATTATCCGCAGCGATTCAATCTGCTCAATCGGCTGATGGGTAGGTCCATCTTCCCCTACAAAAATAGAATCGTGGGTAAACACATAAGTTATCGGCAGTTTCATGAGGGCTGCCAGCCTGACTGTCGGCCGCATATAATCGACGAATACAAGGAAAGTCGCGCAGAATGATCTGAAACCGCCGTGGAGAGTAATTCCGTTTGTTACACCGCCCATGCCGTGTTCACGAACGCCGAAATTAATAGTTCGTCCAGCTCTGTTTTCTTTGCTGAACTCACCGTAGGCGGGCATCGATGTCTTGTTCGACGCTGCAAGATCCGCGGATCCGCCGACAAGATTAGGAACCGCGGCTGCGACTGCGTTTTGAGCGCTTCCGCCTGCGCTTCGGGTTGCGACACCTTTGCCGATTTCATACGCCGGCATCTCCGCCGCGGCGACATTCGGCGCCCCGAAATACACATCCCATTGTGCCTTTAGTTCGCTGTTCTCTTCGGTCCAGGCGCTGAAATCCTGTTTCCAGTTCTCATGGGCGAAACTCCAATCCTGTTTTCTGTTTTCAAAAAATTTCCGTGCTTCCGGTGCCACGTAAAAAGCCTCATCCGCTCCGATTCCTAGATTCTTTCTGGTTGCCGCGATCTCTTCGTCACCGAGAGGAGCGCCGTGTATGCCGTGGGTTCCCGCCATATTCGGAGAGCCTTTACCAATAATCGAATTAAGAAGGATTATTGTCGGCTTGCCTGTTTCAGCCTTCGCCTTTTCTACCAAGTTCATGATTCCAGGAATATCGTAGGCATCGCAGGACAGAGTCTGCCAGTTATAGGCATTGTACCGTTTCAGCACATCCTCGGTAAAAGCGATATCCGTCGACCCGTCGATGGTTATATGATTGGAATCATAAAATACAATGAGCTTTCCCAGACCGAGGTGTCCGGCCAGGGAAGCCGCTTCGGAAGTAATTCCCTCCATCATGCACCCGTCTCCGGACAGTACATAGGTAAAATGATCGATAATTTTCCGGCTATCGGTGTTAAATGCAGCCCCAAGCATCTGCTCCGCTATCGCAAAGCCCACCGCATTACTAAACCCGGCCCCGAGAGGCCCGGTTGTAGTTTCAATTCCTTTTATAAGACCATATTCGGGATGCCCCGCCGTAATAGAACCTAACTGCCTGAAATTCTTGAGATCCTCCAGGCTGACGCCGTATCCGGAGAGATGGAGCAGTGAATAGAGCAGCATCGATCCATGTCCGGCGGATAAGACAAACCGGTCTCGATCGATCCAATCCGGATCGGCAGGAGTGTGTTTCATTATTTCGCCATAGAGAAGTGCTCCGAGTTCCGCGCATCCCATAGGAAGGCCGGGATGCCCGGAATTAGCTTTCTCCACGCCGTCCATCGACAAACTGCGGATAGAGAGGGCCGCCGCTTCAATCGCT
>JABGPX010000661.1:1330-6542 GCA_018644745.1 Spirochaetales bacterium | reverse complement strand
GGTTTGCGCTCTCGGGGTCTTCTGCCAGGAAGATACGAAAGAGAGGAGAAAATCTTCTAGCCGGCAGAGCAAGAGTCACAAATATGTTTCCTTTCACATCATCTGAAATTGAGTTTGATATTGATATAGAAAGAACCTTGAGTTACGGTATGCTTCCATCAGTTTTCAATGTGGAAGATCCAAAAGACTATTTACGTTCATATGTGGAGACATACCTGCAGCAGGAAATAAAAGCTGAAGCATTAACAAGAAACCTTGGCGGCTTTGTACGTTTTCTAGAAATCGCAGCGCGTCAAAATGGGCAGGTAACCAATGTTTCGAATATTGCACGAGATGCTCAAGTGGCGCGTCAGACAGTTCAGGGGTATTTTGAAATTCTTGTCGATACTCTGGTAGGATTTTGGCTTCCCGCATGGAAGCTCAAGCGCGCTACAAAACAGATTGCCCATTCTAAATTTTATTTCTTTGATCCCGGTGTTTGCCGGTCAATGTCGAATCGAGCCCCTTACCCCCTCCAACCGGAAGAGATGGGGCATCTGTTTGAAACCTATATATTACATGAAGTCCGATCCTATCTTCACTACACGGGAAAACATTATCCAATATACTTTTGGTCAAGTCCGGACGGAGTAGAAGTGGATCTATTTCTGGAAACACAAAAAGGCTATTTCGCCGTGGAAATGAAATCCGGAAAATTGTGGTATTCAAGATTCAACCGCGGGCTAAAACGAATTCAAGAAGAATATCAGCTAAAGACCGATCAGCTTTTAGGTATCTACTACGGAGAAAAAGATTTGACCGTCGACGGTATCACTGTGCTCACGATTCAAAATTTCTTACAACGGCTTTGGGAAGATTCGCTGATAATATAGTGGTAACACAAGTCATTGACACATGTTATTTCATTGAATAATCTCTAGGGCACATCGAAAAACCCACATTTTGTTCTGCTGACAGAATGGATTCCCGTATAAAATCGGGGTTTTTCGTATGTGCTGCGGGCCAAAGTAGCAGTTATCAGAGGTGCCCTCTATTCATCATTCAGAGGCGGAGGAATTACATGATACCCATCGGAATACACTACGAATATCCTTTCGGCGGTATGGCGAAACGACCGGAGTGGCTGCCGAAAGGGGAAGCGGATTGGCACCGTGATATCGAGGCGATTAAGGATACCGGGTTCAACAGTATCCGGATCCGTATCGGGATGGATTCGAACTTGGATGAGGTTGCCGCACTTTTGGACATCATCCACCAGGCTGGAATGACGGTCCAGTTCGGCTCCGCCTTGTTTTATGTGAATGATGAGTTTGTCGAGAAGTACCCGGATTCCAAAATAATCGGTGCCGACGGCGAGGTGTGCCCGGTCGATACCGCGGATCTTCGGTGGCAGAGGGCATGTATCGATCATCCTGCGTATCATGAATTACGAAATGAAATTCTGGATGGGTGTGCCTCGAGGTTTCACAATCATCCCGCCGTAATTGCCTGGTGCATTCACAACGAACCTTCGTTAGGACCGCTGGTAAACCCCTGCTTCTGCGAAAACACTCTGGCCAAGTATCGAGCGGCGGCTGAGGATGAGTTTCACACCGCTCTTGCGTTCAACGGCAAATTCGGTACGAACTTTGATAGTTTTGATGTGATTCGTCCCCCCGCGGAACGAAATATAGACAACGTCGAGTTTTTTGATCATTGGAGAGTGTTTGAGACCGGGAATCTGAACGCTTTTCTCCTGGAAGGTCGAGATATTGTGGCAAGACATGTGGGGTCCGGCCTGATAACTCACAATGTTACACAACACTTCGGAATGAGTAACAGCGGTCAGGATTGGTGGGTTTGCCGCGATTACAATCTTCTTTCAATGAGCAAGTACATCGGTACTACCGAGAACAGCGTGAGTTCGAGCCACGGCTATGAGTTTCTCAAAGCCATAAATCCGGAAAAACCCCATTGGGTTACCGAATTCCAGGGAGGGCCGTTCGATATTCCCGGCCTGAGCAAACTGTACAGCGGGAAAGAAGCCGAGATTGAATTAAACGGGGCATTAAGCCACGGGATGAAGGCTGTCTACTTCTACCGCTGGACGCCGCTGATGGGCGGTGCCGAGCCCTGGATCAACGGTATGACCGAGCCTGATTCTTATGATACGGACAGAAGACTCGGTGTGCAAAAAGCGATATGCGCGCTCCAACCGGATCTCGATCTTATCGATAGAGCTGTTTCATTCGCTCCCTCTATCGGGATCTATCAGAGTCGAGATCAAGTAATACGCAATCCATCAGATAAAATATCCGCGATAACAAAGGCCACAAATGGGGCCTACGGGGTATTGAGTGATCTCGGGTATGAAGCGGCATTTATTGTCCACGGACCGGAAAAATTGAGCGACTTTGATGCTGTCATATTTCCCTATACGAATACTTTCACGGATCATGAGCTTGATTCGATCGAGAATTACTTGTCCGATGGTGGTTCTGCGATTATCGATCTGCCGGTCGGCTTCCCTGATATGGCCGAAAAGATTGCAGCAAGGTTCGGCGTAAGAGCCGAAAAGCATCAATCACTTCGCTATTTACTCTGCACCGGATGGAGCCTGCGCGGGACAGGGAATGGTCTCGATTTGGATAAAGGCTCCTTCGCCGGTTACTGTTTTGATGAAAGGCTCAGCTTGGGCGGCGAGAACCGTGTAATGCAATATGATGACAACGCGGAAGCGGCGGCAGTTATGCCTCCAAAGTATGAAGGGAGATTGCTGATTACCGGATGCAGGTTGTTCTACAGCTACGGATTATCCCTGCACAAAAACACAAGACGCGTTGTAGGAGCTTTTCTCAAAGAGTTGGTTGCGCCTGATTTCACACTGGAAGGTGCAGACGAAGAGTTCCGGCCATACCTGGAAGCACGGGTGCTCGAGGATAAGTCATCCAGGGAAGCGCTGCTTTTTCTCATCAATCGATGCCCCCACAAGTCGTATGATCTCAAGGTTGCTGTTAAAGGGTATGACCCGGTGCGTGTAACCGCGCCGTCGTTCGATGTCGTGAGGATCAAGCTGAAAATGTAGCCGATTCGTGCTAAGATACGAAATCAAACCAATTGTCCTTTGTAACCGTAGTGAAGTGATGAGCCGGATATGCCTCACTGAATGACCTGGGAGCTTTGACTCTCTTTGTTCCCCATTTAAACTCAAACGCCGAAATCAGAAAGTTTTCCCACAGAGCCTTGTCCAGGAATGTGGCATCATAGCCGGCGGTCAGGTCGCTCAGACGATTCGAGGTCGGGCGAATAATGATAAATCTATTAAAGTCTAGCATTTTCGCGTAGTTCTCGCGGTATATTTTGCTTGATGTTGCATCCGTAAATTGATTATGTGATAATCTCATTACAGGTAAATAAATGGATCGAAACATAATAAATGGTATTACCGCAGTAAAGCGGACGTTTCCCGACGCGCAATTTTTCGTGTTTGGGTCCGAAGCCAGGAGTCATTCTTCTAGGGAAAGTGATCTTGATATTTGTGCGATATTTCCAAAGCTAACGGATGATGCATTTACACTTGCTGCTGAAATCACCAGCGAAATCAGGAAATACCTCGACAAGGCACTTGATGTGGTTGTGTTTGATGAATTGAAGTTCAAGCAACGTAGCAAAGAACCATGGACGCTGGAATATGTAATACAAGCTGAAGGGATTCTGATAACATGAAGCAAGGCACCAGAGAGTGGGTCGCTTATGCTGAACATGATTATGAAGCGGCCTTGATGCTTGCCGAGGCGCCAAACCCACCTTTTGAAATAGTAGCATACCACTGCCAACAGGCCGCTGAGAAATACCTGAAAGCCGTACTCATTGAACATGAGCAACCTGTCTTGTTTATTCATGACCTGGGGAAACTTAATCAGGAGTGCTGCAAAGTCTTCCCGGCAATGGCCGAAATTCAAGATGCATGTGAACATCTTACTCCCTTTGGGACAATAACCAGGTACCCGGGAAGTGGAATGATTGTTGAAGTCGAACATATGCCGATAGTTGTTTCTTTAGTTCAATAAATCAGAAAATGCCCGCCCAAACATGCCGCAATTGCGATCGCTAGCCCCTAGAGCATGGGTATCCGCTCATCTCAACCATTAAAACTCAACTGCGTGACTAGCGACAATTAGAATTCCCGTTCGGGAAAAGTAATTGTCGCTTCCGTTCAACCTTATGGTCGGAAGCAGGCGTGAAGTCGAAGACCTCGGGAAATCAGTTTTAAACTATCCTATTGAAACGATCTATACGGGGCACTGCACGGGTAAAAAAGCTTTTAAAGTACTTGAGTCTGTAACGGGCGATCGTATCAAGAATATTGAGACAGGTAGCAGTTTCGAGGTTTGAGTTTCACTGTGGTAAGGTTTAGTAATGATAACGAAGCTGAACAATGCATAGATTATCATCAAGGACCTTATAGACTATCCGATGTTCATCATCGATGCGGCGCGAGCTATAGCCCACAAAGGAATGCTTTAGCTTCTCGGGTTTTCCTATTCCTTTATCCGGATTTCTTTTTATTTCCTTTATCAGTAAATTTATCCGCTTAAGGATTTTCCTATCTGTTTTTTGCCAGAATAAATAGTCCTCCCAGGCTTCTTCAGCGAATATTATTTTCATTCAGCTATTTTTTTTTCCTGTCCGCCGCCGTTCTCTATTTCATCTATCGCATGTATGAGTCTTCTGGCATTCTTTGGGCTTCTGGAAAGATACGCCGTTTCTTCCATTGCCTTATAGTCATCAAGCGAGATCATTACAACGGCTTTGTCTCGTTTACTGGTAATTATTACAGGTTCATGATCGGTGCAGACGGATTCCATCGTTTGAGCTAGATTCTGTCTCGCAGCAGTATATGTCATTGCATTCATACTATTTCCTCTTGGCTAAAAGTACGGGATAATGTACGCAATGTCAATTGCATTCATGCTTCCATGGGATTCGAGATTGATATCGCGGGCGGCGAGAGAATTCTTTGTCTGAGCAAACTCATCGGTAAAAATCCTGTAGCTTATACCTAAATCGATCAGGTCGTCGACAAATGCCGCAAGGCCATCATCGGGACCGATAAAGAAGGCGTCGACTCCGGGAACTGAGAATATTTCCTCGGCATTTTCAATAGCTGTACGGGACTCTATCTGAATGGCCAGCAGCAAAACCTCGTTGGTTTTCTCCGCGTATGAGCGGC
>JABGPX010000661.1:0-1320 GCA_018644745.1 Spirochaetales bacterium | reverse complement strand
AATGGGTCGGCGCCCGCCTCTTCTTGACCTGTCGGTTTTTGCACAGATGTCGACAGACATATTGCCCCGGAGCCACAACATGGTAATATGGCGCCGGAAAACAACTGAATGGCAATGAACTACGAATTAATAGTAACACCCGGCGGTCATCTTCGCGTGCGTGAGAGCCATGATATCGGCGGTACCGAGCCCGACGCCTGGATAAAACGGGTCGCGGCGTTTTTCTCCGAATCTGAGCAATCGGGCCTCTTTGCCCTCGCGGCTGGGCGCCCGGGCATCCCGCCGGGGCCGCGGTTCTCGTACTGGAGGGATTTCTCCTCCCTCTTCCTTACCCGTTTCTGCCGTACTCCCCGTTATGAAAGCGATGAGACCGAGCCGCTCGATCCTCCGGCTGAATCGGAGCTATTTACCTTCCTGCTCTCCGCTCCGCCGATGCCGGGGGGCGAGTACCTAAGCGCCGAAGTCCTGCGGCGAATGTGGTGCGACCTGGACGCGTGGGTGGGGGAAGAGGTCGCCGCATTTGGGGCGGGTTCGGCCGGATGGCTGAAAAAAAACGCCCCTGCCTGGCAGCAGGTCGGCCGGGTTTGTTTACATCTCGCCGAGAACAAGCGGGACTCGGAATTACCGTTCGCTTTCATGGCTACATATGCGCCTGCACTGTCTAAGCGGGGGCAGGTACAATACAAGGCCTTGGGAAAGGCGCTTCATGAATATGCGGGTGAAGGGAATAGGCCGGCGTTGATCAATTTGCTCTCGCCTGTGCAGCGAGCGGCGGAGAAAGTCGAATTTGTTGAGGAATTAGTTGAATCGGGAGACATATATTATCCACTGGCATGGACGCCGGCTGAGGCGTATCGTCTGCTCGAGAACGTACCACTGCTCGAAGAGAGCGGTCTTCTGGTACGGCTCCCAGACTGGTGGCGGAAACGACCGCGCGCCCGCGTGTCGGTAACCATCGGGGAGAGTAGGCAGAGCAGCTTCGGAGCCGATGCGATGATGGACTTCAACGTGGGCATCGCTCTTGGTGACGAACAGCTGGGTGAAGAGGAATGGCGTCGCATCTTGTCCTCGGAAGACGGTTTGGTTTATGTGAAAGGACGCTGGATCGAAGTCGACCGCGATAAGCTGTCCGAGGTTCTCGAGCATTGGAAACGGATAGAGGCTGACGCTTCCGAAGGAGGAATATCCTTTATTGAGGGTATGAGACTTCTGGCGGGCGCACCGGCGGATCTGAACGGGGATGGTTCGGGCGGGGACGAGGAGCGTGAATGGTCGTTCGTAGAAGCGGGTTCGTGGCTTTCCAGCGTGCTGTCGAATCTT
>JABGPX010000294.1 GCA_018644745.1 Spirochaetales bacterium | reverse complement strand
GTGTGGTCGGAAAACGCCTTCAGCGATCCGTTTATTCAGAGCACGGTAAATTCGCGTACTCGATACGTGGACGCCGGCGAGGGCGGCGGTCGTTCTGTGTGGCAGACAGTTACAGTCGATGTCGTCGCAGAATACCGGCGTGTTTTTGATGAAGATCCGCCGGCTAACGTTAGGATATCTATAATCGGAGACAGCGATGGTACCGGCGATGCCACTCTGGGATACATCGACTATATCCGGCTTCGGTCAGCAGCTGAATAGAGGGCACATCAAAAAACCCACCTTTTAGTCTGCCGACAGCGGCCGTTATTTCTGCAAGATAAACTGCTTTTCGTAGAGGTTTCGATAAACACCCTGTGACTTTATCAGCTGGCCATGGGTCCCTTGTTCAATAATCCGGCCGTCATCAAGAACATAGATTCTATCAGCTCCTTGAATTGTCGTAAGACGGTGGGCGATTACAATTGCGGTTCTGTCAGACAGCAGGTAATCGAGGGCCTTTTGAATAAGAGCCTCCGTTACTGTATCAACGCTCGAGGTGGCTTCATCCATGATAAGAATTGCCGGATCCACGAGTATGGCCCTGGCGATACCAATAAGCTGTCGCTGCCCCATTGAGACATTTACCCCGCCTTCGAGAATCTTTGTTTCATATGCGTCCGGTAAATTGTTGATAAATGAATCCGCCTCAGCGTGACCTGCGGCCCTGATCATGTCTTCTTTATTCGCGCTGTCAGCTCCGTAACAGATGTTTTCAGCGATGGTGCCCGAGAAGAGAAATGGATCCTGCGAGACAAATCCCATATGGCGGTGCAGACTTTCGATTCCTATATCCTTGATGTTATTTCCATCTATGAGAACCGAGCCTTTGCTGGCGTCATAAAAACGGCAGACCAAATTTATGATTGATGTTTTTCCTGCCCCCGTCGGGCCGACTATAGCGATAGTTTCTCCCTGTTCAATATCGAAGTTGATATCGTGAAGCACTTCGATGTTGTTCTTGTAAGAGAAATGAACATTGTCAAAATTAATTTTGCCTTTAACCTTCTCCAGGACCTTGGCATTTGGTTTGTCCACAACCGCCGGAACCATGTCTAATATTCCGAGCACCCGTTCGCCCCCCGCTGTCGCGGATTGAAGCGTGGTGAAGAGCTGGCTGAGCTCACGGATCGGAATAAAGAATCGGCTGACATAGCTCATAAAAGCGACGATAATCCCGATTGTCACCATTCCTTTGGAGGCCATAATTCCGCCGGCGAGCAATACTATAGCGCTGGAAATAATGCCGAGAACATTGATAGCGGGCATGAAAACAAAGGAGAGCGACATAGCCCGAACATGAGCGTTTCTGTTTTTCCGGTTATTCTCTTCGAAGCGGTCCTGACTCGAGCCTTCCTGGGCATAAGATTGAATAACTTTCATTCCCCCGATATTTTCCGCCAGATTGCCGACAAGGGTGGCTACCTTTTCACGGGTATCACGAAACGCGACTCTGGCCTTTTTTCCGAATATAACCGTGGCGAGAATCATGACGGGGATTATCGTGAAAGTAATCAGCGCCAGCCGGACGTCCATAAGCAACATCACTACGATTGTGCCTATGAGCAGTATACTGTCGCCAATAAGGGTGATGAGCCCCTCGCTGAGCAGATTGTTGATGACGGCCACATCATTGATAACGCGGGAGACAGTAACTCCTGTTATATGATTGTCGTGGTACGCCACTGAGAGCCGCTGTAGATGGTCGAAAAGCCGGTTCCTGAGGGAAAAAAGTACCTTTTGACCGATGATAGAGAGCAGGTAGCCCTGAGCGGAAGAGGATATATAGGCAAGAATCATCGCCACGCCCAGAAAGATACCCGTATTCACGAGGCCTTTCCAATCCTTGTTTGTAATGTGATCATCGATGATGATCCGGGTCAGGTATGGAATAAGCAGGCCCGCGGCAGTAGTCAAGAGCATAAGAAAGAACGCCACGAGCAGTTTGCGCCAGTGAGGAAGCACGAACTTCATGAGCCGGGCGAGGACTTTGCCCTTTATCTCGGTGCTTTCATGATCGCCGAAAGAGTGGAGAAGCCCTCCCGGTCCGCCGTGTCCGCCGATCATCCCTGTACCTCCTCTTGGTTTTTCGGCCTAAGCTGCCGGCTGAAGATATCCGCATATACACCGCTGGTTCGCATGAGCTGATCATGCGGGCTCTCACCGTCGTTCCTGATTCCGACCGCGGCTATGCGACCGTTTTCCATGACAAGAACCTTGTCCGCCTCTCTCACCGTACTGAGCCGCTGGGCGATTATTATGGATGTCTTTCCTTTCATGAGTTCCTCGAGAGCTTCCTGTATTAAATGCTCGGTTTCGGTATCTACACTTGAAGTCGCGTCATCGAGAATAAGAATTTCCGGGTCCTTTAAAATTGCTCTTGCGATAGACAGCCGCTGTTTTTGTCCGCCAGACAAGGTAACTCCGCGTTCCCCGACATATGTGTCATATTTATCTGTTAGATTCTCTATAAACTCATCAGCCCGTGCGGCTTTTGCCGCGCTGATGATGTCTTCCATCGCTGCGTCAGGACGTCCAAAGGCGATATTTTCTTTTACCGTCGCCGCAAAAAGCGTCGTATCCTGAAGAACCGTTCCGATGTGATCACGAATCGATTTGAGAGTGACTTCCCGCAAATCCCTGTTATCGATTTTTATACTACCGTTTTGAGGATCGTAGAAGCGGGGGATAAGATTTATTATTGATGATTTTCCTGAACCTGTTCCGCCCAGAAGTGCGACCCGCTCTCCCGGATCTATACTGAAGGATATCGAATCAAGAATCTTTCTGCTTTTTGAATAAGAGAAACTCACATCATCGAAGGAAATGCTCCCGGTTATCTGCCCGAGATCTTCCGCGCCAGGTGCTTCCTCTACCTCCGATTTTAAGTCGAGTATTTCGAAAATTCTTTCGGCGGATGCCGACGCCTGGGTAATCGAGGTGAGTATCCAGCCGAACCGGCGAACCGGGCCCAGAAGTTCGGTAACATAGGTGGAAAATGCTACCAGCTCGCCGAGGCTGAGCTCGCCGTCGATGACCAGCCTGCCGCCGTAGATAAGGATTATCAGAATTCCCACTTGGGCGATAAACTGGGTGAAAGGCAGGAAAAATGAACGAAGCCTTGCGGAATGGAGCTGCGGGCGCAGAAGATTCCCGTTGAATTCACGAAAGCTCCGGTTTTCAGTTTCTTCCCTTGCGAATGCCTTTACGATGCGTGCACCTCGAAGATTCTGCTCCAATTTTGATGTAAGCGCCGCCTCCCGTTGGCGGATCTTAAGCGATAGAGGTCTGAGTATTTTTCCGAACCTCCATGCGCTGAAAGCGAGTACGGGGACAAAGAGAAACGTAATCATTGCCAGACGGGCGTTGAGCAAAAGCATGGATATTGTCACGCCGATGATAAGGGTGCTGATCTGCACCAGATGAAGAATTGCTCTTCCTGTGAGAAACCGGACACGGTCCACATCTCCCACACTGCGCGAGAGCAGCTGTCCGGTTTCTGACTCATCATGAAAATTAAAGGACAGCGATTGGAGCTTCTCATGAAAACGGTTTCGGATGTCATAGGCTACGCCCTGTGATGCCGATTCAGTCCAGAAACCCGAAAGAAAGGTACAGAGCCCTCTACCGAGCGCAAGCGTTAGCATCACTACCGCACCGATGACGATTTCATCCCTGACACCCGCGCGAATACCGTTGTCGATGATGTTGCGGATTACTCTCGGAATTGCGATATTCGCCGCATTGGAGAGTAGAATAACAGCGTAGGATGCCGCAACAAGATGCCAATACGGCCGCAAACAGGCCAGACTTCGGGTTATATAATTCTTCTTTTTCTCCTTCATGGAACCTCTATTCATTGCTATATTGACCCGCGGCACATACGAAAAACCCCGATTTTATATAGAGACCATTCTGTCGGCGGAAAATAATGTGGGTTTTTCGATGTGCGCTCATTCTGTTTCCATCAAGGTGTTGATTTTCTCTATTGTGTTATAGATAGCTTCCAGTTCTTTTGTTGGAATGCCTTTCAGTCGTCGGCGCAGCAGAAGGATTCCGCCTTCCGGCATGCGCTCGACAAGGGATTTTCCCTCGGTGGTGAGATCGACGGTTACCACCCGGTTATCGGTCTCGCTGCGGGATTTGGTTATGAGGCCTTTTTTCTTCAGCTTTCCAAGCTGTTCAGACATGCCGCTCTCGCTGATAAAAAGCCCCCGCGCGACATCGCCGGCAGTGCATTCGCCGGACTCTGAAAGAAATCTCATGGCAGCAAGCTGGCGTCCATTTATCTCTTCGGCATGCACAGTTTTTGCGTACTGTCTTAAAGCACGATTCATAGTAAGAATCGATGTTATAGCCTTTCCATACAATTCGGTTTTTGTTTTGTTCATTTTTATCCCGAAAAAATGATTTGGTGTCGAAATATTCGCTACCGAATATTTCGGTACCGAAATAATATCAGGTTGTATAAAATGCCGCAAGCCGAAAATCCTTTATTGGTCTTGACCAAGCAGAGAAGAAGATGTTTTCTCTATGTAGGGCATCTCTATAAACTGCTACTTTGACATCCCGCATATGCGAAAAACCACGATTTTATACGGGTATGCAATCAGTCAGACGCACAGAATGTGGGTTTTTCGATATGCTCTGCAATCGATACAGTAGTGAGGTAATTATGGCAGCGGCAAATTTGAAAGAGCGGATATCCTGGTGGGAGGAGGTCCGGTTCGGGATGTTTATTCATTGGGGACTTTACGCCGTTCCCGCGGGGGTTTGGAAAGGCGAAGAAATACCCGGAATTGGCGAGTGGATTATGTACCGCGCCCAGATACCCGTAGATCAATATGAACAGCTCGCTCCGAAGTTCAACCCGGTTAAATTCGATGCGAAGGAGTGGGTCGGCCTAGCGAAAGAAGCCGGGATGAAATACCTGGTTATTACCGCCAAACATCACGACGGATTTGCCCTGTTTAAATCAAAGGTAAGTGATTATAACATTGTGGACGCGACACCATATTCGAAAGATCCGATGAAGGATCTGGCGAAAGCGTGTAAAAGCGCGGGTATAAAACTTTGCTTCTATTATTCTCAAGATCAGGACTGGCACGAACCAGGCGGAAGGGGAAACACCTGGGATTTCGGTCCTCTTTCTGACAAAGCATTCGCAAGATATCTTGAGAATAAAGTAAAACCTCAACTCGAAGAGCTACTTACCCAGTATGGTCCTATCGGACTCATCTGGTTTGATACTCCTGGAATAATCACAAAGAAACAAAGCCAGGATCTCAAGCGGTATGTGCACAAGATTCAGCCGGATTGTCTGGTAAGCGGAAGAGTCGGCCATGATGTCGGCGATTACGGCAGTATGGGCGATAACATGATTCCCGCCGGAAGGGTAAAAGGCTATTGGGAAACTCCGGCAACCCTGAATGATACCTGGGGATTCAAGAAGAATGATAAGAACTGGAAATCCACAAAAGAACTGCTCATCCTGCTTGTTGATTTAGCCAGCAAAGGCGTTAATTATCTGCTCAACGTCGGCCCCACTGATAAAGGTGTTATCCCGCCGGCAAGCGTCAAGCGCTTAAAAGAGATTGGCGCCTGGATGAAGGTCAATGGTGACGCTATCTACCGAACCAATCCTAGTCCATATCCCTATGAGTTCAAGTGGGGCAGGATTACCTGCAAGCCGGGGAAAATGTACCTTCATTTATATGATTGGCCCAAAGGTTCCTTCTTATTGAAAGGATTAAAAACAGCGGTTTTCAAAGCTTATCCCCTGGCCGATAAAAAGCGAAAACTCGATGTTACTCAGACCTACGACGGTAAGCTCAAAGAGCACAGTCTGCAGATTGGCTCATTTGGGAAGAAGACGGATAAGTTTGTTTCGGTAGTCGTTCTCGAGTTAGATGGTGATCCGAAAGTTGATCAGTCGATAACCCAGCAGCCCGGAGGTTTGATACTGCTTCCCGCTCACATGGCCGTGATGAAACCCGCTAAAAAAGACACGGAGATGCTGATCGACCGGTCGGGTATTGCAGTCGGATGGAGAAATACCGGCAGCAGTCTCTCCTGGGAATTCAAAGTTTCAGAACCCGGCGAGTTTGCCGCGACTCTTTCTACGGCGGCGGTGCTGAGACCCCGTGAGTGGGTAGGCGGGCACACCGTGGAATTGGCTTTCGGCAGGGGTAGCGAAAAAAAAGGTATCGCGCCGTACAAGACTATCAAACGCAAGATTCGGAAAGATTCAGATCACGAGGTGCCGAGGACTAAGCATTTGAAAGAAGCACTTTCAGGGTTAGGCACAGTCTCCTTTTCTGAGCCCGGAACTTACACCGTGGAAATGTCTGTCAGTCTGTTCCCAAAAAAGGCGGCAAATGGAATTCAGGTGAGTTTTATAGAGTTGCGAAGGCAGTTGCGAAGGCAGTTGTAGAAAGCGCAAAGGTGAATTATGGATTTATTTACAGCGATAGAAAAAAGACATAGTTATCGCGGATCCTTCGTAGAAGGACG
>JABGPX010000558.1 GCA_018644745.1 Spirochaetales bacterium | reverse complement strand
TCAACCTCATCACACTCGGTCATGAGCAGGCGGTTTTTTTTCAAGCTGGATACTGCTCGAAAGAATACCGACGCGTCTTCCGAGTTGCAGAGGAGCTCCGCGTTTATGTGTTTGGCCTGACGGCTGAGAGCGTGCTCGAGCTGCTTTGTCTGGCATTCGACAATTACGCTGATAGGATAGTCGCGGAATCCTAATACCCACGGAATAAACTCCACGGCGCCCCAATGGGCGGTAACCAGGATTACGCCTTTGCCCAAAGCCAAGGCATCTTTTATCGCATCTTCATTCTGGATATTGAACTTCATGTTCACAAACCGTCTTATCTGGCTTACATCCTTGAACGCGGAGAACATTTTTTCGAAATAGTGGGCAAAAATACCCTTGAATGTTTGTCGGGTTATCTCGCGTATATGCTTTTCGCTTTTGTTGCCAAGCAAATCCCGAATATTCTTCTCGATAAGTCTTTTTTCTTTTCTTTTTACCAGATAATAGAGCTTACCGATCAGCTGCATGTACACATAACTTACCGATCCCGGTAATTTCCTGAATAGAACTACGTTGCTGCGGGCTTGGAAAAATTTCGACAGATTCAGCTTCATTGGATCCTCCTCATACCTACACGGAAAGAGCCTATTTGTCTTGAGTTTATTAATTTTACAGATTTTTAGATTTATTGATTGTCACAGCTGGCGGGTCGTACTGCAAGCGTTTTTTGTTCTGAGGTGATTAATCAAGGGGAAATTGGTTTGAAGTTTGTCGTAAATTCCCTACTGCTTGTTGCGATTATAAATATTTATAAAAGCGTCAACAACAATTGGAGAGAACTGACTGCCGCTGTCGGCCCTAATCCGGCTGCATGCTTCTTTGGCGGGCAGGCCTTTTCTGTAGGGGCGGGTCGAGGTCATCGCGTCGAATGCGTCGGCTACACAGGTAATCTGCGCGCCTAGAGGAATATTGTCTGCCTGGAGACCATCAGGATATCCATTACCGTCGAAACGCTCGTGGTGATTGCGGATGATATAGAGATAGTCCTTGAGAAAGCTGATCGGCCGAACAATATCCGTTCCTTTTACCGGATGGCGTTTGATAATATTGTATTCCGGGTCTGTAAGAGATTTTGGGCTTTTCACGATTGCTTCGGATATGCCTATTTTGCCGACGTCGTGGAGCAAACAGCCGAGACGAAGAAATTCGAGGTTCTTTGCCGACATTCCTAGTTCGCCGCCGATTTCCACAGACAGCTCCGCCACCCGTTCCGAGTGGCCGCGGGTGTAAGAGTCTTTTTCTTCTATTGCCCGCACAAGTGCTCGAACCGTATTGAGGTAACTCGTTTCGATTTCTTCCTTGAGCTGTGCCTTGTGAAGGGTTTCTGCGATTGTATTGGTAAAAATCGCCAACTCATCGATGTCTCTCGGGGCAATTTCTTTTTTGCTCTTGTATCGATCTACAGCAAGGATTCCAATCATACCTTCACTGGCCATAAGGGGGCAGATGATAAAAGAAGAGACATCGAAGTTCGCGAGAATTCGATTTGACAGGTCGAGTCCTTCTTCGTTCTTCGCGTCTTTCACCATCGTCGGGCGCCCGAGTGTGGCAATTCTGGCAAGTATGTTGTCTTCGTCTCTAAGCGGAATCTGATAGTCTTTGAGATGCTTATCTACGTCTTTCGGGTTTCCCCCGAAGGCATACTTATAGACCAGGTTCTCACCCGCTTCGTCGACCAGCATGATAATGGCTCTATCGAACTGCATGATGTCTACGATAAAACTTGCAGTTGTTGATAGGATTTCATCGGTATTGCCTATCGATACGAGGAGGTTTGAGGCGGTATTGATTGCTTTGAGTTTTTCAATTTTATCTGCCAGCTCAAGGTTCAGGGTGTTTACTTCATCGTACTTTTTCTTCAGAACCAGCTTGTCCTGATCAATCTGTTCGATTGCGGACAACAGCTGAGTTTTTGTGGTTCGGAAGCTGCCGAAGAACCGCTTAACCGGGTGTTTGCCTGTGTAAAAGGTCATGTTGAACTGGCAGTACGGGTCTCCCTCGAATTGGCAGAAAGGCTCGATGATTGTACTTGGAGGACGGTTCCAAATGGCGGGAATTGCCGCGTAAATGCCCCGGTTATAGCGGCAGATATCTGCTGAGAGGATCTTGTTTTCCTTCCAGTGAAGTCTGACAACAGCCCTGTTCGGTCCGCTGTAGATGGTTTCGACCACTTTCGTTGTATTAAATTGAGAATTTACATGATTGATTCTTTTTAGTACCCCGCCGGGGCTTCCAAAGGCCTGAATGAAAAATTTCTGAATATAGCCGAAATCTCTCTGAGCAATAGAATCGAATCCGATGTGATACGGCGCTTCCGGGTCATCGAGTATTTCTTTTGCGTTTTTAAAGACTTGCACAATCAGCTCACTGGAAACCCAGTTATTTTCATCGGTGAGTTCAACTTCCGGGTATTCTATGGCCTTATATCGTGCGGGAAGATTCTCAAAGAGCCGCTGTGCTTGCTGCGGCGCCTTTCGAGAGACGTAATCGTATATCGCCTTGACATTAAGGCAACTTACATCGGTTTCAAAGCTCTGAGACGAGCCGCTGGTGCTGTCATCATTTGTCTTGATATTTGCAGCCATCTCCAAGCCCAATTCTTAAAATCGTTTTGTTAGGTACTCCTCCTGGGACATCTTCTGAATGTCATCCAGTTCGGCGATTTTTAGGTATTTTTTCGCAAAATCCAGCACCCGGCCGTATCCGAATTGATAGCCAAATTGCTTGAAGTAACCGCCGAGTACCTTTTTAGGTCTCAACATAGAATATCGGCAGGGTGTATCTAAAATAGGGAGCGAATTTTCCGCACATACGCCGCTGATTTCCTCGGCGTTGAGGAAGAGCATCGGTCGGTATATCGAATAGCCGCCGGTCATAGAAAGAAAGGGGTAAAATCTCTGTGATATCTCCAGGAAACGGTCCTCTGAATAAGATTCTGAGTAGTCAGTTGAGGAGGCGAGGGCATCGGCAACAAGACGATCGAGGGCATAGCCGGCGAGGTCCCACAGGCTGTGGCCTGATACAATCACCACGTCTGTCTGATCCCGACCGCTCAGCGTAAAAATATCCGGCAGATCCTTCTTCCTGAGGTTCTGACACGGCCGACAGGGATTTTCCGCTTCGTCGAGAATTGTATCATCTTGCTCGGTTTCACGGTATACAATCTCGACACCTTTTTCCTTCCAAAACGGCAGTGCGATGTCGCGGAAACCCGGTGAATATCTGTGCCTGGGATAGGCGTATAGGAATCCGCCCATGTCAAAACCATACTTCTGCTTTACTTTAAGAAGGAAGAAAAGACAGACTGATGAGTCCTTGCCGGCGGAAAACGTAACCGCGACATACTTCCCGCGGCATTTCTCGAGAAACTCCTTATTATGGTGCTCCCACTTGTCAAAAACATGTGAGGTGATCATTGCATAACCCCTTGAGCTTGCCGGTGTTTATGGTAAACCCGAGCCCATTATTTCTTACTGCTTCCGCCTTGCCGCCTATGCCGAAAGTCAAGTTTTCATTGATAATATTGTCTGAAAGCAGATAATTATCGTAAGAGCCGTCAATATACAGAGGCTGGGCCATCAAACTTGCCGCAATTCGGCCGGCAGCGGAAAGGATACCTGTTTCTCCGACATGACAGCCAAGCTGATATTGTATTCCAAGCTCGGTGGCTGCTTCGGCCAAGGCCAGACTTCGCATCAGGCCGCCATTCTTCGAAAGCCGAATGTTTATTATATCATATGTTTGGTTGCGCCCAATCACTTGCAGGTCTTGAAGAGACAGCACCGATTCATCGGCAACGAATACAAATCCTTTGCTTCGGGGATCTTCCCTTAGCTTGAGAATCATTTCAGGTTCTCTTCCAAAAGGTTCCTCTACAATCGTGATTCCAACGGATTGAAGATTCTCCAAATGTTGAAAAACTGTATCGAGATTCCATACGCAATTTGCATCCACACGAAGATCAAAATCCTCGCCGGTCATCTCATGCGCAGTATGTAATAGCGTCCTGTTAAAATCGGGATCGTCACCGATCTTGATCCTCAGGGTTGAAATCGCCAGCTTTTTATATTGCTCGAGCATGGCTTTTGCCGCCGCTTGAGGAACCATCGGCAAGGTGCCGCCGTATATCAGATCTGTCCGGACCGGTTCGCGGCCGAGAAGAGAATAGATATCCTCATTCTTCTGCTTACAGAGTAGATCGAGCAATCCTGTTTCAACAGCGCAGAGCACCGGCAGCTCCCGGTGCTCTACTTCCACTTCGCTGCTCCACTTGAGCAGCGATTGTATTGTGAGATCTTCCGATCTCAATGGCTCAAGCAATCTTGTGGCAATTTCCCTGATGCTTTCGAGGGCTCTTCCTTCGCCAACCCTTCCAGATACATAGTCTCTGATTACCGCTTCGCCATAGCCGCTGCTTTCTTCAGCGGTCAGTTTTATGACAAAAGAATCCGATGCGAGCCGTTTCGCCTGAGAGTGGGTAAAACCCATTTTAAACGGTATATGTAGCGAGTAGAGGTCCGCGTGATTGATGCTCATTTACTCTCCATAGGGAGGGCCATTGTAGTATAGATAACTGTCGAAAAAAAGCGCTATATGTAGCGCAAGGATATCAAGTTTCTACTATATATAGGGCTGAGTTTTCTATTTCATCATCTATTTGTTGTTAGCCGAAAAAAAATGTATTTTGTACGGGCGTTATTTTCAGTTTTCAATTAAGCTCATCAAGGAAATATAAAATAGTGTTGAAAGAGTTTGCCACGCTGTTGGCATATTTTAGAAAGTACCGTTTTCATTACATGGCCGGCGTTGGCTTTCTCGTTCTTACTAACTTCGGACAGATTGCGATACCCCAGTTTATCAAACAAGCCGTGGATATGGTTACAGGCGGCGCAATAAACATGAGATCAATCGGCACATCGGTATTGTGGATTGTCATTCTGGCAGTCGCGGTGGCGATCGGCAGATTCGGGTGGCGTATCTTTCTCCTTGGTGTATCGAGAAAAGTAGAAAAAGGACTGCGAGAAGAAATTTTCTCCAAACTGCTGAAGTTATCGAGTACCTTTTTTGGAAAAATGAAAACTGGAGATATTCTGGCACGGGCCACGAATGACATGGATAATGTGAGAAGTGCCTCAGGTTGGGCTCTTATCTCAGCTATCGATGGCATTTTTATGACCATTGCTATCCTCATAATTATTTTTTCTCAGTACCCGAAACTCGCTCTGCTTACCATTCTGCCTCTGCCGATTATCACCATCCTTGTCCTCGGAATGGGAAAAGCATTGGGTACCAGGTTCAGGAAGGTGCAGGAAGCCTTTGCCGGCGTGTCGGCCCATGTGCAGGAGGCGTTATCGGGTATAAGGGTTATCAAATCATTTGTCCGGGAGAAGTACACGCAGGAGAAGTTTGAAGAACGTAATGATTTTTTCCTCAAACGCAATATGTCTCTTGTACGGATCTGGGGTTTCTTTTTTCCGCTTATTACTTTTCTCACGGGTCTTACCGCCCTGCTTCTCCTCCGTTTTGGAGGAGTTGCGGTAATTGAAGGCAATCTGACAGCAGGCGAGTTTGTAGCTTTTCTCGCCTATCTCGAAATGCTCGCCTGGCCAATGCTGGGCGCAGGATTTACCGTGAATATCATTCAGCGCGGCGGAGCATCTCTCGGTCGTATTAACGCAATTCTCCGGGAAGAGCCGGATATCCAAGGACCCGACAATGGTCTTGAGAGTTTTGCCGATATGGCCATCGAAGTTCGAAATCTGAGCTACACCTATCCGGAAACCGGCGAACAGGTTCTTGATGATGTTTCTTTCAATATACCTGAAGGCACAATTTTCGGTATTCTCGGGCGCACCGGCTCAGGTAAATCAACGTTAATTCGCTGCTTGCCGCGGCTTCTCGACCCTCCGCAAGGAAGCGTGACAATTGGCGGAACAGAAATTCATGAATATGACCTGTCTTTTCTCAGGTCTTCAATCGGCATGGTTCCGCAGGAGACATTCCTGTTCTCCGCGACAGTAAAGGAGAACATAGCTTTTGGGTTTCCCGACGCCGGGGAAGATGCCATATTCAAAGCCGCCGCCCTATCTACCATCGATCGGGATCTTCGTGACTTTCCGGCAGGATATGAAACAGAAGTCGGTGAGAGGGGGATTACTCTCTCCGGTGGTCAAAAGCAGCGGATTGCGATCTCTAGGGCTATTCTGGTAAATCCGGAAATTTTGGTATTTGATGACGCCCTGTCTGCGGTAGACGCCGAAACCGAGGCGTCGATCCTGAGCGAATTTCTTGAAAAACGAAAAGGCAGAACCGCAATTCTTATTTCCCAGCGGATTTCTACTCTTGATCAAACCGATAAGGTCATTGTTCTTGAGGGCGGTAGAATATCCCAGCAAGGTCCGCCATCCCAGCTCATGCAGGGGCCTGGTCTGTACCGTGATATAAGCCGTTTACAGCTGATAGAGAAGGAGGCGGATCTGTGATTTCCGATAAAGATCAGATCGTTGCCTCCTATAGCCC